>CAYWFZ010000010.1:0-37908 GCA_964458035.1 uncultured Muribaculaceae bacterium
ACACTGGTGAGGTTATTGGTACAAAAGAGATTTATGTAACTGGAATAGTAACAGGTTCTAATAATTTTAAGTATGAAGTAACTTTAGATGTAACAAATAATACATATGCTGAAGGAGAATTATTTTATACAATAACAAGTACGAATGAATCTAACAATGGACAGACAATAGCTACATCGACTGAGGCAATCGCAATACCAACTGGAACTAACACTATCGCAATTGGTACTGGTGTATTTGCCGGACCAACAACAGCAGGACTTAAACACAAATATACTATTAATATAATAAGAAATGCTTCTGTTGATCAAGAGATGAATAAATCATTCAATGCTAGATTCTATGTTGCACAATCAGCATCACAATCTAAAAAGTAAAGGCTTTGTTTAAAAGCCTTTTTTCTTTTGCTAAATTAACTATAATTTTATATAATTAAAATAGGTGAATAGGATGAATAATAAGGGTTATAAAGAAGTATTATCTAAAATCTTAAATGTTGTATCTTATATGTGTTTAGTAATTCTTTTTCTAATTGCTGGCTTTTTATTATACTTTATCGCATCTAACCAGATAGCTAAAACAAAAGGAACAAAGCCACTAATTAGCCTATATACAATTGTAAGTCCTAGTATGGAACCTACTATTATGGTATATGATGTAATAATTGATACAAGAGTTGATAAGACAACAGAATTAAAAAAAGGAGACATAATCACTTTTTACTCAAACACAATTGATACAGGAGGATATACCGTTACTCATAGAATCGAAGATATCTTTGAAAGTAATGGGGTTACATATTACACCACAAAAGGTGATAATAACATTGAAAGTGACTCAGGTATAATCACGATTGATAATATTGTTGGTAAAGTTAAATTCATAATCCCATCGATCGGTAAAATCCAAATGTTTGTGACATCACGTGCCGGATGGGCCTTGATTATCTTAATTCCTGCGCTTGGAATTATTCTAGTAGATATCAAAAAATTAATAAAAATATTCAGAATTAAAGAGCAAATAGAAGAAATCCCTAGTATAAAAGAAGTTGAATTAATAAGAGAAAAAGAAGAAAACAAAAAGCTTCGTGCTGTAGTTGAAGAAGCAAACAGAATGAATAAGGGTAAAAAGAAATGAATAAGACAAAAGAATCTACCTTAAGAAAAGTAGAAAGTTACTTAGAAAAATATAAAAATGACACTTCAATATACTACGAGGAATTAAAAAAATCATACCAAGAATATAAAGATATAGATTTAAAAGATAAAGTTACGAATGATTTATATATCAAGCATCTAAATGAACTATGTGACTTTATAAAAAGTAAAAAGAATGCCAATAGAACAATGTTTATGCTTATAACCTCATCTATTTTTATTATAATATTATGTTGTTTTACTACCGTTAAATATTATCAACTAGCTCATGATCTAGAATCTAATGTCCTATTCCGTAATGGCTCAACGTCCCTTTCTGTTAACTACAGTAATGTCGAAAACTTTGATGCTAATACCTTAAGTGATGATGCTAACTTTAGATATTTAGAGCCACTAACTCTAACTCTTCTGGCCCATGACAAATCAAATAAACAAAAGATATTCCACTATGATGTATACTTGATAGAACAAAATGAAGACATACCATCAGAGAACATTTTATCAAAAGATGCATTCTTATATAATGTTTCCTCAAGAAACAAAGAAAGTGGAGTTAAAGGTTTAAAAAATGCCACTATGAAAAAAAATAGAATGTTAATATTTAGTGGAGAAATGCTTACAAACGAGGAAGAGCAGATTGACCTAAGAATGTGGATAGATTCCAATACCGATGTTGATTATATTAATAAAAAGTATAAGTTTAAATTATTTGTTGAGGGATATGTTTTATAGCGTCTTAACAGGCGCTTTTATAATGCCTAAAATTTGACAATACCCATCATAGATGCTATAATATCAAGCCATATGAAGGGGATAAGGTATGAAAAAAAGTGTTAAATACATAGTGTTTTCTCTTGTTATTGCAATTTCTGTAATCATTGTTTCAATACCATTTTGGAATTTTGCAAACAATAAAAGAATAGGTTTTTTTAATGAAGGTTATATGAATTTACCAATCGTTACAAGAATAGGTAAATTTCCATCACTAGTAATAGCAGATAATGAAGCAGCATTTAGAATGCTTGAGCCAACTGAAATAGCTTTAAAAAATAGAAATGGTTATAAACAAGATAATAAACTATATTTATTAGTAGAAAAGAAAAGTACCATTCCTGCTAAATTCATAAGGGTATCAATTAATGATACTATTTATAACGCATCTGATTTAAACATGGAAGAAGATACAGATAATTATTATTTCTATTTGACCAATGTTGAAACAGATGCCTATGAAGAAGTACTAGTTAACGCAAGAATTTGGTTATCAGAAGAAACTGAAGGAATCGAATCTGATGGAACATTAGTAGCTAATTTTGTAATAAGATAAAGGAGAATAAAAATGGGAAGATATACATGTTCAGATTGTGCCTATATGGACACAAATATAAAGTCAAATGGTAAGTATAGATGTACTAATTGTAGAAGTGGATATTCTGAGGTAGCAGCAACTATGGCAGCCTGCAACGTATTTTGTGATTGCTTATACAGTAGAAGGTCGTCTAGTGAAAGAAATGCACTATATAAAGCATCAAGAGATAAAGGGTTATGGATACTAACAGCCATTATGAATATACTAGATTTAGAACAAAAAGATCTTTATTTAGGAGAATTTGCTTATCTTAAAACAGTTATGTTACCTTTAATTGAAGGTGGAAACGAATGGGTTAGAGATTATGATACATATGGTCCAATAATTGCTGATAGAATAAATGAAGAAGAAAATGCTAGGGAAGTAGCAGAGAGCTTATTTAATGAATTTATATTACCATTCCACAATTACTTTGTTGAAGGAAATATCGATGATGCATTTACTATGTATCAAAATATGTATAGATCATTAAAACTAAAATACGGTATTGAACCAATGCCAAAACGTCTAGGAGTTATACAACATCAAAATCAAGCTAGAGCTTAAGGTGAATAATATTCACCTTTTTTCTTGTAAAAAAACTGAATTATAGGTATAATTAACTTAGAGATACTTAAGATTCGGGGGGGATGTTTATGTATGAAGATAAAGATGTCTCGACAAATTGGATAAAAATTGGGTTAAGAATAATAAGTGTGATATTGGTAGTTCTAATTATTATTAAGATTGTAGATATCATAAGAGATAATAGAACTAATGTTGTTGAAAAAGATAAGATGAAGGAAAAAATCACACTTTTAGAGACTGCAGGAAAATCTCATTTTAAAGAGGAATTACTTCCAACTACTTCGGGAGATTCTAAAACTGTTACACTAGAAGAATTAATCAAGGAAGAACTTATTGACGAAATAAAAGATTTAAATGATAAAACATGTGACTTAGAAAAATCTAATGTTCAAGTATTTAGATTAGATTCGGAATATCAATATAAATCAACACTTGTATGTGAAAATTATGAGGATTACTTAAACTCATTTACTGAAATAAAGAGTGAGGATAAAGATAATAGCATAACTATTAAACCAAGTGAAGAAGATACGAAACCTGTAACAGAAAAAACAACAAAGAAAACAAATAAGACAACTAAGAAAGTAACCACTAAAAAGAAATATACAGTATCATTTAATACAAATGGTGGATCAATTATAAATGATCAGATAATAGCTGCAAATGATGTAATTGTGTCTCCAGGAGCACCAAAGCGTGTTGGATACACATTTGTAGGGTGGTACTATCATGGCGAAAAGTTTGATTTGAATACTAAGATAAATCAAAACTATGTATTAGTAGCTAAGTGGATTAAAGAGTAAAAGCACATAAGTGCTTTTTTTCTAAATAAAAAGGAGAAGAAATATGAATATAGAGTTTATAAATGATGCATATACTAAAGATAATTTACGACTTCCCTGTGTTCATTTTGAAAGTGCTAAAAAAGATATATGTATTGTATTCATACACGGTATGTGTGGCACTATAATTGATAATTACTTTGCAACTATTTGGGGTAAAATCTTATCAGAGAATGGCATTGGCTTTATTTATGAACATAATAGGGGACATTCAATTGAAAATGATTTAGTATGCCGTGATGGAACATTTAAGCGTTGTGGGTGTATGTATGAATTATTTGAAGATTCAGTTCTTGATATTGACCTAGCTATAGATCTTGCCTATTTTAAAGGTTATAAAAGAATTGTACTAATGGGGCATAGTTATGGCTGCAACAAAGTTATTCATTATTACTATAAGAAAAAACCAAATATTATGGCTTTAATTCTTGCAAGCGCCCCAGACATGGTTGGAATACATAACATTTTAGAACCACATAAAAAAGAACTTCTTATTGAAGCAAAGAATAATATTGATAATAACAAAGGCGAAAAGATTCTATCAAGATTAATAGAAGACTATATGTACATGTCTTCTAGTACATACTATAATTGGTACAATGAAGAAAGCAATATGAATAATCTTCCTATACTAGAAAATCCAAAAGAATGGAAAGAATTTTCTAGTATAGATATTCCTATATTAACTTTTTCCGGAAGTAATGAAGAATATTATTATAAAGAGTTAGAATTACTTAAGGATAAAGCTACCAATTGTCCTAAGTTTATGTATAGACTTATTGATAATACAGGTCATACATATCAAGGAAAAGAAGAAGAAATAGGTAATATAATCTTAGAATTTATAAATAATTTATAAAGCACATAAGTGCTTTTTTTCAATTAAAAAAAGCGTGCAATCACGCTTATTTAAATACATATGGATCAGCTTTAGTTCCATCTCCACTTACATAAGTAACATTATTATTAATATTAAATACAACATTTAAATGATTATAGGAACTACACAATGTAGATTGAGGTTTCTTATAAAGTGAATAAACACTTTCAGTGGTTTGAACATTAGCAGTTACTGTCCAAAAACTATTAGGTATAGAAGTGTACCAGTTATAGTTAGTACAAGAAGACGCAATTGTTGAAGTACAATTAACATCTAAACTAGCTTGTAAGTATTCATATACAGCTAAAGACCCGAATAACTGGTTTTCCATCTTAACAGAACATTCAGCAGATCCATCTTTAGAAATATCACTATTGCTTCTTTTTCCTATACATAATGTTTGAGTAGTTATATAACTTCTATCTTCATCAGTCCATACTTTTTGATTATTGTAATAATTATCACTAACTGTCTTTAAATTTGCATATAGATTTTCTGAAACAACATATTCGTTTATTCCACGAGAATCTTTGACATTTGTATTATATTTACTATCCCATATTACTTCAGATATTCCATCGTTATCTATTAATCTAATGGTTCCATCTTCATTAATTCTCATTATTCTAAATGTCTTTTTAGCAAAACTAACATAGTTATTTTTTACATCCCCTCGGAATATATATTCATCAGCAGTTTCATATAATCCAGGTCCTGATTCAACTAAACTATTTTCTACAATTTTATCCTTTAAGTAAGTAGTTTGATAATCTTTACCACAACTTAAGAATGGTGTATAAACATAATGACCATTATTATTTGTAACAGTTACATTACCATCACATTTAATATTTTCATCATTAAATAAATCAGCTAATTCATCAATTTGACCATCACTTATCATTTTCTTTAAAGTATATGATCTTGTATCTTTATCTTGACTAGGTAATTCTTTTTCATTTCCTTCATAATATCTTTTTGCTACTGTAAGCATTTTCTCTTGTAATTTTTCGTAAGTATATTTGCCGCCTGAACAACTAGATATTAAAAATAACATTAGTATAAATACGACAAAACAAGCGATGACAATTCCCAATGTTTTCATCATCTTTTGGTCCATTTCATAATCCTCCCATCGATACCTAAATTATAGCAAAATAAATACTCTCTTTCAATAATTATTTAAGTGTGGTATTATTTAAGTGGTGAGTTATTATGACAAAAAGAAACAAAAAGAACACAAAAAAGAATAAAAACGTAATTATATATATAGTAGCTGCTATTGTAATCATCCTTGCTGTGACCGGGGTATTTTACTTAATGAAAAAGTCCGGAACTAAGCCAAGTGATATATTTAATAGCTTAAATCAAGAAGTTAAAGTAGAGGAAAAACCTAAGTTAAAAATAGTAGATGTTAACTCTAAAACGCGCAGTCGTGCTGTTATGATTAATAATATTAAAACAGTATGGGGATACCAATCTGGAATACAAGATGCTTATATTGTATATGAAATAATAACAGAGGGTGGAATTACACGTTTAATGGGAGTGTTTAAGGATGTTAATCCCGAAAGAATAGGAACTATAAGATCTGCACGTGCTTACTTTTTAGATTATGCCCTTGAAAATGATGCAATTTATTTGCATATAGGTGGTTCACCTGAGGCATTAAGTGATATAAGAACACTTGGAGTAAATGATTTAGGAGGAGATGCAACATTCCGTGATAAATCATTAGGATTAGCAGTTGAACATACAGCATTTGCTTCAATGGCAAAAATAAATGAAAGAATAAGTGCAAGAGGATTTAGAGATACAACTAATAAAGATTTATTACTTAACTATAGTGTTGATGAATTAGATTTAAGTACTAAAGAGAGAGCAATACCTGCTAGTAATGTCTATATTTCATTTTCTAATTCAAAAAGTACATCATTTGTTTATGATGCAAATGAAAAGAATTATAAGAGATTTCAAAATGACAAAGCTCATACGGATTATGTAACAAAGAATCAATATACAGTAAAAAATATAATAACATATCAAGTTAGCAATTCAACATATGATTATAAAGGAAGACAAACAGTTAATAATCTTGGAAGTGGAACAGGATACTTTATAAGTGATGGTTACGCTGTTCCAATTACCTGGGAGAAAAAGGGCCGTGCTGATCAAACAGTTTATAAATACTTAAATGGTGAAGAAATAACTGTTAATGATGGAAATACCCATATAGAAATCCAACCTAAAAATAGAACTATTACAATAAACTAACTTGTAATTATTACTAGTACATGCTAAAATAATAATATGATAAAGGGGAATGTGATATGTTAGAATTTATCATTTCGAATTATATATTATTTATCGTAGCAGCAATAGTTTTATTACTTGGACTATTTGGCTATATGATGGACAAAAAAAAGTATAAACAATATCGCGAAGAGATTATTAATGAGGCAAAAGCTGTGGAAACATTAGAGTATCAACCAGATATTCAGAATGTTGCAACACCAGTAGCTGTAGATAATGTCGATAATGGTAACAATGTTGCACAAGTTGTTACTGAAAGTGAACAGCCTGAAATTATTCAACAAGAGGCTTTGCAAAATGTGCCTGAAGTTAATCAAAAATAAGTGCATCAATCATGCATTTTTTTTACCAGAGGAAATTTAAAAATAATTAAAGAGGTGAATATATGACACTAGCAAGTATATGGACATATGTAACAAAAACATTAGATATATGTATCGTTTGGGCTATGCTATATTTCTTATTAAAAAACTTAAAAAACAATGTAAAAATGGTATTAATATTTAAGGGCGTAATATGGTTAATACTTATTAAATTCTTAAGTAATGTGATACATCTTTATACAGTAGGTATAATACTTGAATATGTTGTATCCTGGGGACCAATTGCTCTGATAGTAATATTTCAGCCAGAAATACGTAATGTTCTAGAACAAATTGGTAGAACTCAATTACTAGGTAGACATAAAGTTTTAACTGTTGATGAAAGAGAAAAAGTAGTATATGAACTTATGACTGCAATTGAACATTTAAAGAAACAAAGAATAGGAGCTTTAATTGTTATCGAAAGAAATATGAGCTTACAAGAATATATTACTCCGACAACTAAACTATATGCAGACATTTCAAGTCAGTTACTAGAGGCAATATTCTTACCACCAAACCCACTTCATGATGGTGGTGTAATTATTCAAGGTGATAAACTAACATGTGCTGGAGCCGTATTCAAGACAAGTATGAATCCTAATGTTAATAAAAAATTAGGAACTCGTCATAGAGCAGCCTTAGGTGTTGCAGAAGAAACAGATGCTATTGCTTTAGTTGTTTCTGAAGAAACTGGTAGAATAAGTATAGCTTGTGATAACTACTTACACTATAACTTAACTCTAGACGAGTTTAGAGCGATGCTTCTAGATGAATTAAGACCAAAGGCAGAAGTATTCTATGATGCAGATGAAGGGATAAGTGATGAAGATGAAGATATTTAGACCCTTAATCTTACTTATTAGATTAATTTATAGAATTATTGATAAACTTATTGTTACACCAGTAAGTAGAATTATTTATAAAATTGGCGAGATTTCAAAAGAAAACTCAGGAAAGTTTGAAAAAATATTAAATCGTCCAAATGTACTTATATATTTATCCTTATTATGTGCAGTTGGTCTATTCTTACTTGTAGATTCACAAGTAATTAACTTAACAGAAAATAATGCCGAAATACTAAGAGATCAAAAAGTAAATGTACTTTATAATGAAGAGGCATATGTAATTGAGGGAGTACCTGATACCGTAGATATTACTCTTATTGGTAGTAAATCTAGTATCTATTTAGCAACTCAATTAGGAGATCACGAAGTAGAGTTAGACTTATCTAAATATGGTGTTGGAACATATAAAGTTGACTTTAAATATAATCACTCTGTTTCAAGTGCTGATTATAAACTAGATCCATCAACCGTAACTGTTAAAATAAGTGAAAAAATATCGCAAAAGAGAAATCTATACTATGACTTAATGAATGAAGATAGAATGGACTCTAAATTAAGTGTATCAAATGTTAAACTTGATACTAACGAAGTAGTAGTAAAATCATCACAAGAAATATTAGATAAAGTTGCTGTTGTAAAAGCATTAGTTGATGCTTCTCAAATAAAGAGAAAAGAATCTGGTGAAGAAGAACTAGAAAACATAGGTTTAGTTGCATATGATGCTAACGGAAATAAACTAGACAATGTCGAAATTGTTCCATCTAAAGTAAAAGCCACTGTAACAATTGATTCTTATCATGCGACTAAGACAGTTAAAGTTATAACAAAGGGAACTATGACTAATGGTAAAGCTATCGGTTCAGCTGTTTCTAGTGTTAAGGAAGTTGAAGTGTATGGAGATAAAGATTCTGTTGATAAGATTCCATATATTGAAGCTGTAATTAATGTTAATAACTTAGATTCTAATAAAACAATATCAGTTACATTAGATAAACCAAGCGGAATAAGATACTTAAGTGAAACAACTACACAAGTAAGTGTAACAGTTGGAGATGCTGAACAGAGAACTATTTCTGGTGTTCCAGTACTTCATGCAAACTTAGGTGAAAACCTTTCGGCTGGTGCAAGTCAAGAAGATAAAAACATTGATGTAATCGTAACTGGTGTATCATCAGTAATAAATGATGATGATATTATAAAGGGTATAACTGCTACTGTTAATCTATCTGGATTAAAGCCTGGCTCATATCAAATACCTGTAGAATTATCAACAACATCAGAACTTATAACAGTACAAGCTGTAAAAACAGAAATAACTGTTACAATATCTCAAAGAAAGTAAAGAGTTTTTAAACTCTTTTTTTCTATGTAAATAAGAAATATTATTTAATTCAAAAAATATTTATTTATGATATACTAATAATAGATAATGAGGTGGTTTAAGATGAAGAAAAATGGTTTTACCTTAGTTGAAATACTTGCTGTTTTAGTAATTCTAGGTGTTTTAATTGCTTTATCTGTTCCTGCCTATACCACTATCATGTTAGATGTAAGAAGAGATAATTATAATTCTAAAGTAACAGAAATGGAAATAGCTGCCAATAAGTATGGTGAAAAGGTAAAAGATGATGTTAAAAATGCTGGTGCAGCATGCTACAATCAAGAAATATCCTCGCTAGTTAGAAGAGGATACTTACTATCTGAAAGCGATTATGAGGATATTATTATAGACCCAACTACCAATAAAGCTTTTCCCGGAACTATTAAAACTTGCTATTGCTCTAGTATATACGATATAAAATCATACTATGTTGAAGATTTTAACCCTAGTATCGTCTATCATGAGGGTAACAACGTGCTATATAATAACAAAATATATGTCTGCAAATATGATTATCCAGGCAATGTTGAGCATGGAATAAACGCAACATTCCACGATGATAGACAAGATAAAGATTTATCATATTTTGAGGAAGTATCATGTTAAAAACGACTAACTATCGTTTTTTTTTATATTTTATGGTAAAATTGTATTAGAGTATTTATGAGGTAAAGTGGTATTAGAAATTATAATCAGTAATGAGAAAGGAATGGCTAGTATTTATGAAAAAAGTTATTATGCTAATCTTAGATGGATTTGGAATAAATGAATCTGAGTATGGCAATGCAGTAAAACAATCCAAAATGGATTGTTATAATGAAGTATTTAATGAATATCCCCATGCTATTTTACAAGCAAGTGGTGAGTATGTTGGACTTCCTGATGACCAATTTGGCAATTCGGAAGTTGGACATTTAACAATGGGTGCTGGTAAAAGATTAAAACAAGATATAACTTTATGTAATGAAGTTTTGGGAAGTAATTTAATAGAACGCGATGAAAAAATGTTAAAATTCATCGAAGACATAAATGCAAGAGGAGGTTCTCTTCATTTGATGGGATTAGTTTCCGATGGCGGTGTACACTCTGATATAAAATATTTGAAGAATCTAATGGGGCATCTAAAAAACATGGGAGTAAAAAAAATATACTTTCACGCTATAACTGATGGAAGAGACACTGGAACTAAAACTTCAATTGGTTACCTGAAAGATTTAGATAATACCATAAGAGAAACTGGAATTGGAAGTATTTCTACAATTTGTGGTAGATACTATGCAATGGATCGCGACAATAAATATGAAAGAACTAAGGTTTATACAAATCTTTTACTAAAAGGTGAAGGAGTAAAAATAAAGAATTTTGAAAAGGCTATCGAGACATGCTATAAAAGAGATATTACAGATGAATTCCTAGTACCTATTTTACTTGATGAAAAAAGCTTAATAAAAGATAATGATGGCCTTCTATGGTTAAACTTCCGTGGAGATAGAGCAAGACAAATACTAAATGCTTTAAGTGATCCTAATTTTGACGGATATAGAATTAAACAGCCTGCTAATTTAAGTGTAATGACACTTGTTGATGTTCCGAATACAACTAACACAATGCACTTATTAGAAAATGAGCAAGATGTTTATTCTTTAGGTTGTTATTTTTCAGACTTAGGTCTTCGTCAAGCAAGAATTGCTGAAACAGAAAAATATGCACATGTAACTTTCTTCTTTAATGGCGGAGGAGAAACAAAACTTAAGGGATGTGATAATTTTCTAATACCATCACCAAAAGTTGCAACTTATGATATGACACCAGCTATGAGTGTACGAGACGTAACAAAACAAGTTATAAAGTGCCTAGAAAAAGATTATGATTTTATTCTTGTTAACTTTGCTAACCCAGATATGTTAGGACATACGGGAAATTTAGAAGCTGCCATTGAAGCATTAGGCGTAGTAGATGAATGCTTAAGAGATATTATTGAAGCAGTTGATAATAACTTCTATAAACTAATAATTACTGCTGACCATGGTAATTGTGATGAGATGCTAAGTGAAACAGGTGAAAAGTTAACTACACATTCAACAAATCCAGTTCCATTTATCATTAGGGATAAACATGTCAGTTTAAAACATAAGGGAGACTTAACTCAAATTGCTCCAACGATACTAAAATATATGGATATAGCTATACCATCTAGTATGAAGGAGACAAAAACTTTATTTAATGAAGAAGATTAAGGGTGAATAATATGAAATTTGATACAAGTATATTAAGGGAGGCCGACATAAGGGGGATATATCCCGATCAAATAAACAGTGAGTTTGCAAAAAGATTAGGTTCTGTATTTGGAACGTATGCTCAAAAATGCGGTAAAAGTTACTGCGTAGTTGGACATGACAACCGCTTTGGCGGACCAGATTTGACCAAGAACTTAATCGAGGGATTAATCGGAACAGGAATTGATGTTGTATACATCGGTCTTGTTACTACACCAATGTTTAATTATGCCTGCAGGTCACTTGGACAAGAATATGGAATAATGGTTACTGCAAGTCATAATCCTTCAAATGATAATGGTTTTAAATTATTTGGTCGAGATTATCAACATTGTGATTATGATGAATTAGATATAATCTACAAATCTTTACAAGACGAATCATATAAACTAAGAACAGGAAAAGGAAGAATTGAACACTTAGATGTAAGTGATGCTTATGCTGAAAGTGTTGCCTCATCCATAAATATAAATAATAAGAATATGAAAGTTGTTGTTGATTGTGGAAATGGAACAGCATCTACAATTATAAGAAAAGTTTATGACCTAATTCCTTGTGAAACAATCTATTTGTTTTCCGATTCTAATCCTAATTTTCCAAATCATCATCCAGACCCAAATGTAAAATCTAATCTAGAAAAACTTGCCAAAGCAGTAAAAAAGAATCGTGCTGATTTAGGTCTAGCCTATGATGGAGATGCCGATAGATGCGGCTTCGTTGATAATAAAGGGAATATTATTGAAGCAGATATAATGATGGCTTTACTATGCAAAGATATTATAAAAAATAATGATAATAAAACAATTCTTATAGATGTTAAATGTTCTAAAACTTTAGAAGATGCTATTAACGAGGCAGGTGGAGAAATCTTAATTGAAACACCATCTTCGGCTAGACAAGAAAGAGTAATTGCAAAAGAAAAAATAAAATTTGGTGGAGGATACTCAAATCATATATTTTTTGCAGATAGACATCCGGGATATGATGACGGCATATATACCGGATTACGTGTTCAAGAAATGCTTTCTTCAATCAACACACCTCTATGCGATTTAACCAAAAAATTGCATTTATACCATAATACAGAAGAGATAAAGGTAAGTACCACCGATGCTAAAAAATTTAATATTGTTGAAGGTATTAAAAGATATTGTGACAATCACAAATACGATTACTCTACAATCGATGGAATTAAAGCATTCGTTCCAAATGGATGGGCTCTAGTTAGGGCAAGTAATACTGGACCTAATTTGACTTTGCGATTCGAATCAACTACTGAAGCTGGTCTTAAGAAAATAAAAGAAGAATTTATGGGAGCAGTGGATATTTTACAAAAATAAAAAAGACGTAAGTCTTTTTTATTTGTCATTAAAGAGTTCAGCAATACCAACTTCAAGAGCATCAGCTATTCTAGATAGATATGCAATAGTGATATGCTTGTTTCTTTTCTCATTTTCAATATCGCATATGTACTCTCTGGATATACCAGTTAAATCTGCTAAGTCTTGTTGTGTTAAATTCTTTTCTCTTCGTATTTTTCTAATGTTTTTTCTCACAACAGAATAATAGTACTCATCTGTATGAACGAATTTTTGTGTCTTTACTTCTAAATCAATCATTTTTTCATTCCTTATCTAACAGATTTTTAAAATCTGTAGTAACTATAATTATATTTTGTTACATAAAAAGTCAAAACTATATAGGCTATTAGCCACGAAAGAATAATATTATATTTATAAAGTAATCAAAATATGCTATAATGAGCAGTAATGGAGGGGTCATATGAAAGATATTTTTATTGATACATGTCTTGACTCATTAAAACTGATACCTTTTTTATTTGTCGCATTCTTAATTATTGAATTATTTGAGCATAAACTTGCCAAGAAAACAAAAGAGAGTATCATAAAAACAAAAAAATTTGGACCCATAGTAGGTGCACTCCTTGGAGCAATTCCCCAATGTGGTTTTGCAAGTGTTGCTACTAATCTTTATGTAACAAGAATTATTTCTCTTGGAACTTTGATAAGCATTTATCTATCTACAAGTGATGAAATGCTTCCAATATTGCTTTCACATAATACACCAATAAAAGATATTTTAGTAATTCTTGGAATTAAAGTAGCTATTGGTATGCTCATGGGGGTAATAATTGATTTTCTTATCAGGAAACAAGAAAAAGGTGAATTTTCCATCTGTGATGATGACAAATGTGATTGCAAAGATTCAATTATTAAATCATCTATTATTCATACACTAAAAACAATTATATTTATTTTCTTAGTTACTCTATTACTTGATATACTAATGAGTTATATAAGTGAAGATGTATTATCGAATATATTTATGAAAAAATCTTTATTTGCACCAATATTTGCAAGTTTAATTGGTCTTATACCAAACTGTGCATCAAGTGTTGTTATTACAGAGTTTTACTTAAATGGCATCATAACAATGGGAACTTGTATAGCCGGACTTCTTACAAATGCTGGTCTTGCCCTAATTGTTCTATTTAAAACGAATAAAAATATCAAAGAGAATATTGGTATTCTATCAATCATTTATTTAATAGGTGTTATATCAGGAATTATAATCAATTTATTAACAATTTAGGCAAATGTTAAGTTTAGTTGACAAATTTCCAAGTATTATTGGTAGTTTGCAACTAACTTTTTTTATATAATTATTTCTAGAGAGGTGAATTATGAATAATATAGGAAACAAGTTAACAAAATTAAGAAAGGAGCACCACTTATCCCAAGAGGAGGCCGCTGAAAAGTTAGGTGTTACACGACAGACAATATCAAAATGGGAAACTGAAGAATCAAAACCTGACTTTGATAAAATAAATCTAATCTGTGATTTATATAATGTAACACCAAATGAGTTATTTGGTAGTGATGAAAAAGAAATTCAAAAATCTGAAGAGAATACAAACAATAGCTCAGCTAAAAAAGCTCTAGGTATAGGTGGAGGAGTATTCTTATACTTTATCGCAGTCGCATGGATTGTTGTATCTATAGCTGCAATGAAAGTGAATCCTGTTATGTCAGTTGGAGTATTTATTGCAATCTGTGGTGTTGCAACATTCTTAATAACATATGTGTGTTTAGTATATAAAACTAAACCTGAAGAAAAGCGCGAAAGAAACCCTTTAGAAAAATCAATCTTAGAATGTCTTTCAATTTTAACTTGCATTGTTTACTTTGTTATAAGCTTTGTCACAATGGCTTGGCATATAACTTGGATTATTTGGCTAATATATGGTTTACTTGAAGAAGTAGTAAAACTACTATTTGTACTTAAGGAGAATAATGATGAAAAATAAAGGTTTAATAATATTTGTAATCGTACTTTTAATTATATGTATACTACTTTTATCAGGAATTTTATTTTTTAGCTTATCTGGTAAAAAGATAAACGGAGTAGGTCGATTATTTAATACATACAAAATAAGTAATACCAGAATTTATGATAAGACATATGATAATCCTTTTACATCAATTTCAATAGATACAGCAGCTGCTAATATTGAAATAAAAAAAGGGAATGAAAACAGAGTAGTAGTATATGGAGAGGAAGACAAATTATCTATAAGTGATGATACGAATCTTTCTATTAGATATGATTCAGAACCATGCCACTTTTTCTGTTTAAATGTAACATCATCTAAAATTGAAGTTTATTTAGATGAGACTTTCAAAGGAGATATAAATATTGATAATGACTATGGAGATATCGAAATAGATGAATTCAAAAACTCTAAAGTAAAAGTAGATTCATCATTCGGAGATACCGAAATATCTTCTGCTCAATCAGTTGATTTATCATCTTCCTGTGGAGATATAAAAGTAGGAGAAGTAGGATATGCTTTAATAAACAATAATTATGGTGATATCAAAATAAGCAAAATAACTGAAAAAGCTAATATTGAGGCTGACTGCGGGGACATCAAAATTAATGAAGTTGATTTAAAAGAAAACTCGAGTATTGAAAATAACTTAGGTAATATTAAGATTGATAGAACTAATGATATAATGATTGAAGCAAAAGTATCACTTGGAGATAATAAAGTCAATAATAGCAATAATAAATCAGACATAGTATTAAAAATAACTAATGATTGTGGTGACATTAAAGTAAACTAAAAAAAGAGGAGTAATTCCTCTTTTAATTTTTTATAATGGACTCTAATGCTAAATAGATCATCTTATCTAAGCTTGTCTCTCTCATCTCTGGTGTAATTATATTATCTGGTTCAAACTTAGAATCAACAACAGTAGATAACATTGTTGCTTTTTTTCCTTCACATTTAGCAATATGCATTAAAGCAAATCCTTCCATTTCAATTGAAGTTAATTCCTCTTTAATCGGACAGGCATCAATTATATGATCAATCGGACTATAAGGATCGAATGTGTCTGTTGTAAGCGTTGGTCCAACTTTAATATTTATATTTATCTCATCTGCAGTACTTAAAATATCTTGATTTAACTCTGCTGATGATTCAAAAAATTTATCTCTTGATTTACTCCAATGATAAGCAAATGAAGATTCGGAGTAAGAACCAGTTGAAAGACAAATATCTAACTTCTTTATTGAGTCTCTAAAAGCTCCAGATGAACCAATTCTAATTATTTTTTCAACATCATAAAAATGATATAACTCATATGCATAAAGACCAATTGACGGGCAACCCATGCCATGTCCCATAACCGTAATAAGTTTATCCTTATAGTATCCAGTAAAAGCATACATATTTCTTACAGTATTAACAAGTCTGTAATCTGTTAAAAATTTCTCAGCAATATATTTTGCTCTTAAAGGATCTCCTGGAAATAATACTAAAGGAGCAATATTCTCTTTTTCTGTAACAATGTGTAATGGTTCCATTCTCTTCACCTATACTAATAATAGCATACTCGTGTTATAATACCATTATAAAAAATTGAATTTTACGTATAATAAAAAATGAGGTGTCAAACATGATATATAAACTACACAAAAATGGTTCCTATAACATTCATACAATCCAAACAGATAAATTTAAAACTATTCGAATGGAAGTAATCTTCAGAAATAATTTTATACCTGAGCGAGCTGCAATGCGAACAGCACTTTTTGAAACTTTAACCGAAAATAGTAAAAATTATAAAACGAAAAGAGAACTAAATTTAAAAGAAGAAGAATTATTTAATGCATTTTTATATGCTGAAACAACTAAATTAGGTAATGAAGTGTTATCGTCCATTAATCTTGAGTTTTTAAATCCAAAATATACTGAGGAAGATTATATGAGAGAAGCTATAAAACTTCCTTTTGATTTGATATTCAATCCCAATATAAATAATAACTCTTTTGATGAATCTACTTTAGAAATAATCAAACAAAGAATGATTACTGAACTAGCCAGTTTAAATGAAGATCCTAAAAGAAAAGCTATTGCTGATTCACTTAAATACATGGATGCATCATCTCCAACTTCCAAAAGTTTACTAGGAACTAAAGAAGAGATAGAAAGTATTACGCCACATGACTTATATAAAGAATATGAATATATTTTAAAACATGATTATATAGATGTTTTTATAATTGGAGAATTTGATGAAAATTATATAATAAATTGTATAAATGAATTTGCTAATTTTAAAACTATAAAAAATCATCAAATAGATCTTTTTGTAAATAATAAAGTTAAAAACAAAGTAAAAAATGTTGTTGATAAATATGAAAGTTCTCAAAGTCAAATAGTTTATATATATAACACCATTAACTTGACCGAGCGTGAAAGAAAATACACTATGCAAATTTATAACATGATTTTAGGTGGAGGATCTCTTGAAACTAAACTATCACAAAATCTAAGAAATAAGAATTCCTTATGCTATGGTGTTCAAAGCATTTATAACAAATATGATAATTTACTTATAATCATGACATCTGTTGATAAATCCAATATAGAAAAGGCAAAGAAATTAATAAAATCATCAGTTACAGAAATGCATTCGTCATTAAAAGAAGAAGAACTTAATCATGCTGTTTCTTCATCTATTGCATCTATTAATCTAGCTTATGATAACGAATCAAGAATAATTGCAAACTACCTTTTTAATTATATGGCCGAACTTGATCCTATGGAAACGCGTATAGAAGAGTATAAAAATGTGACACTAGATGAATTAATTAAATTGAATAAAAAAATAAAATTAAATACAATTTATGTGTTAGAAGGGGATTTAAATGAAGAAGATTAAAATGATTGGAGTAGATGAAACAATAATAACAGATACGTTATCTAACGGATTAAAAGTATATTTACTACCAAATGATAAAGTAAAAAATTTCTATATGACATTTAGCACTAAATTTGGCTCAAATGATGTAGAGTTTAAAAGAGGTTCATCTAAGAAAAATATCAAAGTACCATATGGTACAGCTCATTTTCTAGAACATTTAACATTTAAAATGAAAAATGGTGAAGACGCGACAGATTATTTTGTTGATTTAGGAAGCGATGTTAATGCTTATACAACAACCAATTTAACTTGCTATGAAGTATTTGGCTATAGTTTATTTAAAGAAAATTTAGAAACCCTTTTAGATTTTGTTCAATCACCATTCTATAATAAAAAGATGGTTGAAGAGGAAAAGGGGATTATTACAGAGGAAGTTCATATGTATGAAGATGAAGTTGAAACTGAATTAATTTATCGTAATTTTAATAATATGCTTCACAAGGATAATACAAAATACCAAGTGGCAGGGACTTCTGAAGATGTTGCATCAATTGGTTTAACTGATATTGAAGCTGCTTACAAGACTTTCTATCATCCATCTAATATGTATATAACTATTACGGGTAATTTTAATCCAGAGGAAGCTTTAGCTATAATTGAAGAAAAAGAAAGTGAGAAAAAATACTCGAGAAAAGAAAGTATAACAGTAATAAAAGAAAAAGAACCTAATATAGTTGTAAAAGATTATGAAGAAATTACAAGAGACATTGAAAATGAAAAAGTAAACATTGGTCTTAAAATACCTTATAGCAGTTTTTCTGCCTTAAAGTTAACAAGATTACAGATTAATGTTTATATAAGTATCCTTACTAATGCTATGTTTGGAAGGACAAGTGAATTAAGAGAAAAACTTATAAAAGGTAATATCATTACAGATGGATTATATGTATCAAGAACTTACTTAGACAATCATATTCTTATAAATATAATTGCCGATACTACATATCCTAAAAGGTTCATTAGATTGATGGAAGAAGGCATTAATTCATTTACTATTGAAGAAGAAGAGTTAACCCGCAAGAAAAGAGTTGCAATTAGTAATCTTATTAGATGTTTTGATGATATAGAAGAAACAAATAACTTAATTCAATCTGATATATTAGAATATGGAGATATTAATGCCAACCTTTATAATATCTATAAGGACTTAAATATAAAGATAGCTAAAAAGATATCTAGTAAAATAAATACTAAAGTCAAATCTATACTTGTTATGAAAAAAAAGAAAGATAAAAATTAAATTCTTTCTTTTTTTATGAAGTAAAACAAAGTTTAAAAGGTAACTAAATATATAGGAGGTGATAACATGGAAATAATAAAAACTCATAAAAAGAAAATCATAAGTCTAATTCTTTTTAGCGGTTTGGTACTATCAATTATTATTAATTATAGTTTGTCTTTAAAAAGCAGTGATGTATTCGCTAACGAAGAGTGTGTATGTGAAGAAACACAGCTACCTAGTGAGTTTTATGTTGATATTAAGGGTGCCGTAAAACATCCTGGAGTTTATTTAGTAAATGAAAATAATATTATTAAAGACATAATTGATCTAGCTGGCGGATTAAAAAGTAATGCTACAACAAGCAATTTAAATCTTGCTGAAAAAGTAACAAGTGCAATGGTAATAACAGTTAATACAAAAAGTGAGTTAACAACACAAAAGCCATCGACAACAACTACAACAACTAATAATAAGACAGAATGTACAACTAGAATTATAAGTGATTGTGGTAATACTGAAGAAAATTCTAAGTTAGTAAACATTAATACTGCTTCTAAAGAAGAACTTATGAGTGTGCCAAATATAGGCGCTAGCAAAGCTGATTCAATAATAATCTATCGAAGTGAAAATAGCTTTAAGAAAATTGAAGATATCATGAATGTAAGTGGTATTGGAGAAACATTATTTGTTAAGATTAAAGACCATATTACAGTATAATTTCTTCTATATAGTTATTATTCTATCAGCACTTCTATTTTCCTTCATAAAAAATGGTTATGTACATTCAAAGTATGATGTAAATGATACTTCTTTTGAAGGAATATTAACAAACTATAAAATTGATGGAGATAAATTTTCATTTGAGATAAGAGGAAAAGAAAAATTAAAGTGTACGTATTATATAAAAACAGAAAACGAAAAAGAACAAATGGAGAATTTAGATTTAGGAATAAAATTAGAACTTAAAGGTACTTTAAGTGAGCCAAATAATAATACAATACCCAATACTTTCAATTACAAAAAATACCTAAAGAATAATAATATTAATTATATTCTTAATGTTCAAAACTTCAAGGTTATTAACAATAAAACAAATCCATTTTATTCTGTAAAAAATAAAATAATAAAACATATTAAAAGCTATAAAAGTAAAGATTACCTATCTGCATTTATAACAGGGGATAAAACAAATATGGATGAAGAGATAAAAAGTGAATATCAAACACTTGGAGTATCGCATATATTTGCTATCTCAGGTATGCATATTTCTCTTCTTTCTACTATTATACTAGGCGTTTTAAAAAAACTAAAATTAAAGGAAAATATGTCTTATATAATAGTTATAATATTTCTTCTATTTTATATGTTTATAACTAGCTTTCAAGCAAGTATAATTAGAAGCGTTGGACTTTTTATACTCCTATATTTTAATAAAAGATATAGCTTAGATATTAAAGTATTAAATATACTCTTGCTAGATATATCAGTTATCCTTTACTTTATCCCAAAATTTATATTTAATGTAGGTTTCCTATACTCTAGTGTTGTTTCATTCTCTTTAATAAAATATAGTCATTTAATCAAAGGTAACTATCTTACTAAATGCCTGAAAGTGTCCTTGATAGCTTTCTTATTTAGTCTACCCATAACCATAGTAAACAATTATGAATTTAATTTGCTTACAGTTATCAACAATTTAATTATTGTACCCTTAGTAAGTTTAATATTATATCCCTTAAGTGTGCTTTCATTTTTTTTACCAGTTTTAGATAATATTTTATTCATAATAACTAACTTACTTGAGAGTATTACGCCTTATTTATTAACTATTAATATAGTTATACCCAAGGTAAATTTCTTAATAATTATTATTTATTATATTCTTCTTCTTTTATTTTTTGAATCTTATAAAAAGATTTTCTTACTATGTTTAATATTTCTATTAGCAATTGTTAAAATTGCCCCTTATTTTGATTCATCATACAATATTTATTTTTTAGATGTTGGTCAAGGAGATTCAATAGTTATAAAAAAAGGAGGGGAATGTGTACTTATTGATACAGGTGGTAAAGTAGGATTTAAAACAGATAAATGGAAAGAAAAGAAAGAATACTATTATACAGATAACACAGTTAAGTTTTTGCATAGTATTGGCGTTTCTTCAATAAATACAGTCATACTTTCACATGGAGACCAAGATCATGCTAAAGAGATTACGCATCTTATTGAAAAAATAAAAGTGAGAAGTGTAATTCTTAACAAGGGCGAATTAAACTATCTAGAAAGTAATGTACCGTCTAGTTTAATAACCAAGAACTATCGGGGGAATTTAAATTTAGAATTATTAGATACAGATGTGATTTATGACAATGAAAATGATAATTCCATAATTGCTCTACTAAATGCCTATAATTATAAAGTATTATTTATGGGTGATGCAGGAGTAAAAACAGAAAAAGATCTAATAAAAAAGTACAAACTAAAAATTGATTTAATAAAATTAGGGCACCATGGAAGTAAGACTTCAAGCAACTATGAGTTTTTAAAAAATATAAACGTTCACGATTCGATAATATCAAGTGGTAGGAATAATAGATATAATCATCCCAATATTGAAACAATAGATACATTAAACAAGTTAGATATTGATTATAAGAATACTCAAGATAAAGGAACTATTCACTATAAAGTATCTACTTCAGGTGTAACAATTTCAACATTCCCACCATAATATATATTGTACGTATATATACGTTTATATAGATTTGGAAGACAAGAGTCTTCCTTTTTGTTTATATTTGACATCTTATACATTTTAGCATAAAATATTCATTCAAAAGAAGGGGTAAATATGCGAACTGTTAGTACAAAAAGACTCAATTTAAAATAGGGTGATATAAATTATGAGATTATGTAAAGAAAAACGCATGTATTACCAAGCTAAATTAAAGGAATACATGGAACACTACGGGCACCTTTATTCAGAAGGGGCAAGAGAAGAAATAGAATGTTGCTTTCTATCTAAATTTTCAAAAATTCGCTATTCAAGTGATGTTTTGAATCAACTATATGAATTATTTGGGGTATTTGAAGAGAATAAAGATAATACATACGATATCTTTATTGATAACATGGTTAAGAGAATGGATATTAATAGAAAACTACTAGAAGTAGGATGTGGTTACTATCCGTCTTTAGCTGTTCGTATTGCATCAATGCAAAAAAGCGGATCAGTAACTGCAATAGATCCGAAAGTTGTAACAGATTATGTTGAGGGCATAACTGTAATAAAAGGATTTTTTTCAACATCTCTTGGTCTCGAATATTTTGACATGTTTTATGGACTATACCCATGTGAAGCAACAATTGAAATGATTATATTAGCAAATATTTTTGATAAAGATTTATGTTTAATGGCTTGTGATTGTGGACATACTCCATTTGGCGAATTAGATGATATGTGTGAGTGGTTAAAATATGTTGAAAGCCTTTTAAAACAGTCTATTCCAAAGGGAAGAGATTTTAATATTGAGCATATTAGTTCTTTAGATGCTCCATTAATAACTACAAGAAAACTTAAGATTTAAAGTACTTTTAAATATAATTAGCATAAATCGAGTTTTCTATAAACATCAAAAAATCTTCATAATTACAGGAAAATTAAAAAAATAGGTTGATTTTAACCGCACAACAGTATATAATTAACTATAGTTTTTACTTGGTGAAGAAAATCTCCGATTTTTCACTCGGTTTAAACAGAAAAAATAAAATAGGAGGAAAATAACATGGCTGTAACAAAAGAAAGAAAAGCAGAATTAGTTAAAGAATTTGGTAAAAGTGAAAAAGATACTGGTGCTACAGAAGTACAAATTGCTATTCTTACAGAAGAAATTAGAGATTTAACTGAGCATTTAAAAGTACATATTCATGATTATCATTCTAAAAGAGGGCTAATGATGAAAGTTGGTAAGAGACGTAGTTTACTTGATTATCTTAAGAAAAACGACGTTAATGCTTATCGTACATTAATAGAAAAATTAAATATAAGAAAGTAGGCACTAATTTTTTAGTGTCTTTTCTTTTATAAAAATGGTAAAATATATTTAGAATTGTGAGGAAAAGAAGTAATGGAAAAAAAAGTATTTGAAATGACTTTTAGAGGAAGAAAACTAGTTGTTGAACATGGCGAAGTTGCAAAACAAGCTCATGGTGCAGTAGTGGTAAGATATGGAGACACAGTTGTTCTATCAACAGTAGTTGTTGGAAACAATGCTAATATTTTAAGTGATTTCTTCCCTTTAATGGTTTTATATCAAGAAAAATTATACTCTGTAGGTAAAATACCTGGAGGATTTATTAAAAGAGAAGGACGTCCAACAGATGCAGCAACACTTGCAGCGCGAATGATTGATAGACCTATGCGTCCAATGTTCCCAGAAGATTTTAGAAACGAAGTACAGATTGTTAACACAGTTTTATCAGTTGACACAGATAATTCACCAGAATTAGCAGCAATGTTTGGTTCATCTTTAGCAACTTGTATATCTAAAATACCTTTCGATGGTCCAATTGCAGGAGTTAAAGTAGGACGTGTAAATGGAGAATTTATTATTAATCCTACACCAGCAGAACTTGAAGAATCTGATATTGATCTAACTGTAGCTGGAACAAAGAAAGCTATTAATATGGTTGAAGCAGGAGCTAAAGAAGTTTCTGAAAGCGATATGCTAGCAGCTTTAATGTTTGGACATGAAGCAGTTAAAGAATTATGTGAATTCCAAGAGAAAATTGCATCAGAGATTGGCGAAGAAAAGATGGAATATGAGCATCTTGAAATATCTGATGAGCTAAGAAGTGAGGTAACAGATTTAGCTAAAGATAAATTAAATGATGCTTTACGTATTAAAGATAAACTTGAAAAATACGCTGCAATAGATGAAATAAAAGAAACAATTGTTAATAAATATACAGAAGAAAATGCCGATTTAGACAAGGAAGAATTAGAAATTTTAATTACTAAAATTAAGTTAGTTCTTGAATCAATCGAGTATGATATATTTAGATCAATTACAGTTGACGAACACACTAGGAGTGATGGACGAAAGATGGATGAAATAAGACCACTTTCAGCATCAATTGATATGCTTCCAAGAACACATGGATCAGCATTATTTACAAGAGGAGAAACTCAAGCCCTAGCAATTACAACATTAGGTGCACTAAATGAATACCAAGTACTTGATGGAATAAGTCTAGAAGCTGAAAAACACTTTATGTTACATTATAACTTCCCAGCTTTCTCAGTAGGTGAAACAGGAAGATATGGATCTCCTGGACGAAGAGAAATTGGTCATGGAGCATTAGGAGAAAGATGTTTAAAACAAGTAATGCCTAGCGAAGAAGAATTCCCATATACAGTTCGAGTTGTATCGGAAATACTTGAATCAAACGGTTCATCAAGTCAAGCAACAATCTGTGCTGGATGTATGTCTTTAATGGCTGCAGGTGTTCCAATTAAAGCACCAGTTGCAGGTATTGCAATGGGGCTTATTACTAGTAAAGATGAGTCAAGCTACACAATTTTAACAGATATACAAGGTATGGAAGATCATTTAGGTGATATGGACTTCAAAGTAGGAGGAACACGTGAAGGTATTTGTTCTTTACAGATGGACATAAAAATAAAAGGTATAACAAAAGAAATTCTTGCAGAAGCTTTAGAACAAGCAAAAAAAGCTCGTATGGAAATACTAGATGTTATGGAAAGTGTAATTGCTAAACCACGTGAAGAAGTATCAGAGTACGCTCCTAAAACTAGCATATTTAAAATTAATCCAGATAAAATTAAAGAAGTTATTGGTAAAGGTGGAGAAACAATCACTAAGATTATACTTGAAGCATCAAATGTTAAAACAGTACAAGACATCAATGCTGTTAAAGTTGACCTAGCAGATGATGGAACTGTAACAATTTACCATAATAATAAAGAAGTTATTGCTCGTACAGAAGAGATGATTAAATCAATTGCTCGTGAAGTTGAAATGGGTGTTAAATATACAGCAAAAGTTGTAAAAGTTGAAGACTTCGGATGCTTTGTACAATTATGGCCTGGCTGTGAAGGATTAGTACATGTATCACAACTTGCTCATGAAAGGGTAGAACGTCCTAGTGATATAGTTAAAGTAGGAGACGAAATAATCGTTGTAAGTCAAGGTTATGACAATAGAGGCAGACTAAATCTTTCTCGTAAAGAAGCGCTTCCAAAGCCTAAAAAGGAAGAAAAGAAGAAAGAGAAAACAGAAGAAGTTAAGGAAGAAGAATAATGGAAGAAAGAAAAGTAGAAATCGGGAAAACTTATAAACATTTTAAAGGTACATTTCATAAAGTTCTATGTATAGCACTTCACAGTGAGACAAAAGAAGAACTTGTAATATATACTCATGAAAATACTTCTGAAGTGTGGGCTCGTCCATTAAAAGAATTTTTAAGTGAAGTAGACCATGAAAAATATCCAAATGTCACTCAAAAATATCGTTTTGAATTAGTTAAAGATGAAACAAAATAGTTTCATCTTTTTTCTTCTGTAAAGTATATGCATTAAAATAAAAAATATAGCAAAAAAAATCAAATTATGTTATATTTATAATAGAAAAAGGTAAAATAAAATAGAGGAGTGATTTTTATAATGAAAAAATTAATGGCAATCCTTGCAGCTATATCACTAGTAATTCCTTTTACAAATGTTTTAGCTGAGGGTGATATTATCACTGATTGTTCAGTAAACAGTTCATGCTTCGTATATAAACCTGGAGACGAAGTAAATTTTTACAGAAATGAGGATGAAAGAAAACTTAACAGTCAAACTGCTGGTCAATCAACAATCGTACTTGAAGATGCAGGAGCTAACTCAAAATATGTTAAAGTACTAGCTTTAGCTGCCTATGGTACTTCAGTTCCATACTTTGATAAGAAAACTGAAACAGTACCAACTACGGATGTAAAAAGAGATCATTTAAGTTATATTGATAAATCAAGTGAATTTACTTGGTCATCTGCAAAACGTGATGCAACTGGAAACATTGAAATGACTTATATCACATTAGATGAGTTAATTAAAGTATTTGGAGCTGCTAAACAAGCCGATGGTACTTACACTATTGATGCAACTAAATGGGGAGAAAAATTCATATTAGCTGCTGTTGGAAAATATGCAAGCAAAGGTTTCTATACTGGTACCTATGATTTAGCTACTGGAAAAGTTTGGGCAGTTGAATATACTTTAAACGAAACAGAAGATAAAATGACAGCTATTACAGTTAAAGAAGTAGATATGGATTCAAATACTTATGCTTATTTACCTGTAGTATCATTTGATAAAACTTATGATTGTCATGCAAAACAAGAAGAAAATAAAGTTGAAATGGGATGCTACTCTTGTGACGGTGATTATAAATGGTTACAAGTAGGTACTCAAGCTGAAACTTGTGAATTTATACCAACTGCTGCAAGCAAGGGAACTTGTGTTAAAGCTGTAAAAACTGGTGTAGAAGATTATATTCTTGAATTTGCTGGTATTACACTAATCTGTGGTGTAGCATTAGTAATAGCTAAGAAAAAAGATTTGTTTAGATCTATATAATAATAAGCATCTTATGATGCTTTTTTATTTCCTTAAAACAATCAATTTATAAAAATATTTGACTTTAATGAATTAATGATGTATTATTAGTTTCGGTTAACGAGAGGGAAATACATGAAAATAGACCGGATTATACTTAGTTTACAAAGTATAAAGAAAGAAAACGAAGAAAACATTACAAAGAATAAAACAGAAATAGATAAGTTGGAAAAAACATTACAACAATTAGAAGACGAGTTATCAAAGTTGGATTCTAGCCAAAATAAATATGTTAAAATAAAAAGTATTAAAGGGAGCATGCTTAAAATAATAAAGATACTTTTAATACCATTACAAATTCCAGTTATACTTGGATTGCTAGTGTTAATGGTATATTTATCTGAGAGTTTTTACGTTTGTCTTGTTTTAGCATCAATATGCTCTACATTAACTCTAAATATTATTTATACATACTTTATGGATATACTACCTATTTCTGATGGATACAATGGCTTATTTAAAAACTATTTAGAATTCTTTAGAGAAATGATTCAAAAGAAATCATTAATTGAAGATAGAATTAATAAATTAATTGAAGAAAAAGAAAACTTTATTAAACAAGTAAATGAAACAGAAAGAAAAAGAGATGCTTTACTTTCTGAAGTGACAGAAATGAGTGAAGAAAATTACTTTATTGAAGGAAATGAAATGGGGCTCAATATATTAGCAAACAAGTATCAAATGGAAGAAGTAAGTGATAATTTGGAGATTGTAGATTTTATTGGGAAAAAGCTTGAAAGGAAGAGTAAATAACCCTTCTTTTTTTATTTCTACTTTTTTCAACAAAATGTAATATATGTTCATAAGTGTTGAATAATAAGATGAACCTTGTTATAATTATTTCATAGAATAGAGGTTATTAAATGACTTTTAGATATAAAAGGGAATTAATTATTGTAAGTGTCGCGTTTTTTGTGTGCTTATCAATATTTACTATAATAAAGTCTAGTTTTTTTAAAGATACAAAAGTAAATGAACCAATAAAAAATGTAATGGAATATTATAATGAAGCTAATAATGAACCAAAATATAAGGTTGCAACTATAAAAGCACCTACATCAACAACTAAGATATTAACAACCGTTTCAAACATTAAAGAAGATGAAGAATATTTTGAGCCAGATCCAAATTACAATGCTACTATTCCATATGAAGTAGCACCAACATTTGAAGATGACGGTTCAATTATATATGATGGATTAACATTAACTGAACTTACAGACAAATTAAATAGATCTCTTACTGGGTATTTAACTAACACAGGTTATTTTTTTGCTAAAAATACATCTGTAACAGGAATGGATCCTTATCTAAGCGTTGCTATTGTATTACTTGAAACAGGATGTAAATGGACTTGTTCATATCTTACTACTGCATGTAATAATATTGGTGGACTTAAAGGCGGAACTTCATGCAATGGTGGATCTTACAGCAAATATGAAACTTTAGATGAAGGTATTAATGGCTACTTAGGTATAATTTACAATAATTATTATTTAAAAGGAATGACTTCTCCTGAGACAATGGCATCAACTTATGCTGCCAGTCCAACATGGTCTATGAAAGTAAATAATTATATGAATGAAATAAAAAATAGTTAAATGCTTGTTTACTTTACAAGCATTTTTTTATCTTTTTAACTTTTTGTGTTATAATTTTTATAGTAGGTGATAATATGAAGACAGGAATGTTTGACAGTAAAAAGAATTTTCATGAGCTTCCCTTTTATGAAATAGAAGGATTATGTGAAGCAATAGTAAAAAAAGCATGTGAATTAAGTGAAGAATATAAAGCTAAGTATGAAGAATATCAAAAGAATATTACTAGATTCTCAGCTCCTTTTGAATTTTGTTTACATGAACTAGGATGGATGTTATATGATCCATTATCAACAGGAAAGGATGAGGTCTTATTCTCAAATGGTTCAAGATCTTATATTGCAACCGTTAATTTTGTAAGTAGCCCAGATTTTAATAGAAAAAGTATAAATGATGAAAACTTTGGCTATCCAAGACTAGAAGATGAAACAATTGGTTTTGATCCAAATATCTCAATTACAAGCATAAATTCCGGTATAGTGGATAGTGAGGGATATGTTGATTCAACATTTGCAGATTCAATCGATAATTTGGCTGAAATAGAGGTAATGATGGAAAATATACGTAGTGAAGAAGCTTATAATGAGTACATGGAAAATAGACACTTATACCCATCAAAACTAGAATACATTACAAGTAGACCTAATACACTAAAAGCTGAAAAGCTTCCAGATGGAAATATTAGTTTACAATTTGTATCAGAAAACACAGGTAAAGTAGAAGAATTTATCGATAGACTAAAGAAAACGAATATGTTAGCAGAATATATACCAATTAAAACTAACGATGAAACGTCTTTAATGAAGGCAGCTTAAACATCTTTAAGATGTTTTCTTTTTCACTTGTACTAAGAACATATGTATGATAATATAACCTTATAAGGGAAGTGTATTTATGAAAGTAAAAGTAATCGAAACCAAGGACTATGTTACTAAATCTAACTTACCCTCAAGTGATTATGTAATAAATCCTTATGTTGGCTGCCCTCATGGGTGTAAGTATTGCTATGCATCCTTCATGAAAAGATTTACTAACCACTCTGAACCTTGGGGTGAATTTATTGATATAAAAAAATGTAATAAAGAAAATTATGTTAAAAAACTATCTGGTAAAAGAGTATTTATGTCCTCTGTAACAGACTGTTATAATGAATACGAAAGTGAATATAAAATAACTAGAGATATCTTAAGTCACTTAGTAGAATCTGATTGTAAATTAACTATATCAACTAAATCAAAATTAATCTTAAGAGATATTGATATTTTAAAACAAATAAAAAACTTAGAAGTTTGTATGTCTATTAATACATTAGATGAAAACTTTAAAAATGACATGGATAAGGCAAGTTCAATAAAGGATAGATTAAATACACTTAAAATCCTACATGAAAATGATATTAGAACAGTTCTTTTTATGTCCCCCATATTTCCTAGAATTACAGATTGTATTCGTATCATTGAAGTAAGCAAAGACTTTATCGATGAATATTGGTTTGAAAATTTAAACTTACGAGGATCATATAAAACAGAAATATTAAAATATATAAAAGAAAAATATCCAGAGTATTATAGTGATTATGTAAACATTTATATAAAAAATGATTTATCCTACTGGAAAGATTTAGGTGCATCTTTAAGTGAGTACTGTAAGAAGAACCATATTAATGCAGTAAATTATTTTTACCACGATAAGTTAGTCAAAGAAAAGAAGGAGAGAGAGCATGAAACTATACGTAGTTAGGCATGGAGAAGTAATGGACAATGTCTTAAAAGTCTACAATCATCCGGAAGGTGATTTAACTGATGCAGGTATAAGTCAGGCAGAGGATTTACGAGTTCTTATCGAATCTATTGACTATGACACTATTATTTCATCATCTCTTACTCGTGCAAAGCATACAGCAGAAATAATAAATGTCTTAAATAAGAAGATAATTGTAACAGATGTTTTAAAAGAAAGAAATGCGGGCTCACTCATAGGTGTTCCTTTAAGTGAAACTAATAGAGAAGAATACTGGAACTACTATACAACACTAAAACAAGGAGAATACGAAGAGATAAAATGTTTCTTTAAAAGAATATATACGTTTCTAGATGATTTAAAAGATAAAAATTATAAATCTGTTTTAATTGTTACACACAGTGGAGTAACAAAGGCCATCAATGCCTACTTTAATGGTATAGGTGATGGACACTTTTTAAATAAAGGTTTAAAAAATGGCGAGATTAAAGAATACGATTTATAAGAAGGAGGATATACATGAAAAAAGAAATAGACTTTTTAAAAGATGTTGTAAAAAAAGCTGAAGGTATTACTAATCATGCTTTTAGTGTGAGTGCTAAGGGTGGAGAAAATGATTTAGTTACTAATCTTGATTTAGAAATTGAAAACTTCCTAATTAAAGAAATAAAAGAAAAATATCCAGATTTTGATATAGTAAGTGAAGAATATAATACTAATGCAACTGTTACTAAAAATTGTTTTATTATAGATCCAATTGACGGAACAATTAACTTTGCAAATAATTTACCACTTTGGGGTATTCAAGTTGCCTGTGTAAAAAATGGAGAAACTATTGCGAGTGTTATAAGTTTACCACGCATAAATGAGTTTTATTATGCCGATGAAACTGGCGCTTACCTTAATGATAAACCAATTAAAGTGAATGAAGTACCTATTAAGAATACTTTATATGCTATTGATGGAAATAATAATTTACCTTCTATGCAAAGAATGCGCAAATATTCATCTAATAGAAGAAACTTTGGTGGGGTTTGTGTATCTATGGCTTTTATGTCCTGTGGCAGAATTCACGGAGCAGTATTTAGAAGTGATAAACCATGGGATTACGAACCTGGACTTTTCTTATGCAAAATGGCTGGGGCTTCTATTTGCAGCAAAAGTGGTTTTCATGCAGCCGCTATGAATAAAGAATATTTAGATATACTTGAACTAGAAACGGCAAAAAACTTAAATACTACAAATATATTCGTACTTCATTCTTTAAATGGAGACACCTTAAAAATGTGGGGAAGTGATATAAAGGCTACTTTTGGCGCTAAAGAAATTGATTGTTTTATGCCAGAATTTCCTATAAGACAAGATTCAAGTTATACTAAATTTAAAACTATACTAAAAACATACATAGAAGATGGCACACTAAATGAAAATTCAATAGTTATCGCACACTCGATTTCTAACCCTTACTTTATAAGATTCTGCAATGAATTTAAATATAAACCAAAAGTCTACATTGCTGTTGCTCCTAGAGGTATATACGAATACCCAATTGAAAGAACTGACTATATAATTGAAGTGGCCAAACAAGCCTATCCTAAAAATGAAGACATAGAATATATAAATAAAAATATAAAAGATATTTATTGTTTATACTCCGATGAAGCATCAGGTAATATGGAAGAATTCAAAAGATTTATCAGCGCCACTTCGGCCCATGATGTATATCTAGAAAATTATGACCACTTTGATGGCTATCATAGAATATATAAAATACCTGAATTAAATGAACTTATTGATGAATTATTATAAAATTAGTTTGTAATAATATCTATTTTATAGTAACATATGAATTAATTAAGAAGTCTCTGGAGGAAATCATATGAAAAAAACTTTGATTTTAAAAATAACTGCAATTACTCTACTTATCGCGCTTGTAATATCTATTATTTTAAATAATAGTCATGAGCACGTTGATGAAGTAGAGGTTTTACTAAAAAACACCAAATTAATTAAGATATATAATTATCAAACTAAAGAACTCGTTTCTTCTCTTGATGAAAATGAAACCAAAGACACGATAAAAAAATTAAACTACAGCAAATGGAAGGAAAGTTCGTCTTTAAATGGAGATGAAAAAGAATACACATTAAAACTATTCGAAGATGAGGATACAGAAGAATCAGGGAATATAGTTTTATACAAGAGTCGTGATTATGCACTAGTAAACATAGATGGGAAAATTAATGACAAAGTATATAAAATAAATTCTGATATTAAAGACATAATTGAATAAAATACTTGAATATTATAAATTTTTAGATACAATATAGGTAAAGGTGTGTGTTATATATGGAAGAAAAGAAAAAAAATACGAAAAGCCAAAATTCAAAAAAGAAAGAAACCGAAACTAAAGCAAATAAAACTGAAAGCACTAAGAAAAAACAATCGGTAGAAAAGAAGCAAACAGCAGCAAAAAAAGTTGAAAAAAAGACTGATGAAAAAAAAGAACAAATTGTTGAGTTAGCCGAAACAAGCATAGCTGAAGAAGAGAATAAAGAAAAAGTTTTAGAAGAAACTGCCAAGAAACATAAAATAACATTCTGGGGAATTATTAAATTAATCTTACTTATTATAACGTTCCCTGTTTGGTTTCCATGGAAGATTTTATTTGTCAGAAGAAAAGGAAGAAAGTATCGCGAAGTAAGTACGCCAGTAAAAGTATTTAGGATATTAAGATCTCCGATAACTAAGCCACTAAAATTTGCCATATTTATTTTCATACTATTTATAGAAATATCTTGTCTTTATAAAGTTAGATATTCACCAATTACTTATACTATTACACGTGCATCAGTTCATAACTATTACCTAAAAGAGGAAAGTGACGCTAAATTATTAAGTTTAGTAGATGACGTTTATGCAAGTGATTTAAGTAAACATAGAGAAGAATTTAAAACTGCATTCTCCTACATTGATGAATGGGGATTAAGTGAAAAGAATAAGATGTATGTTATACTTGATTCAAAAGCTGTAAAATACGTTTATAAGTATGCAGCTGATGAAGATGTAACATATCTGCTTACTAGATTTAATACAGATGAGAATTTAAGAAATGATATAAAGAATCTAGTAACTAATATTAATAAATTAATTACACGAGGTTTTAATGAAGTTAATGATTTAATTCCTAAAAATAACAAAGAAATAAAAGTCTTACTTGAACCATTTACAACACTAGGTAAAACTCTTGATTATACAGTACTTCTTAATACTGTTGGAAACACTATTGAATTTGTAGAATCACAATCTACTCCTAGTACAATGCAACCAAATAAAAAAGAAGATTTAGATTTTTTGATCGATACCATCATTAAATATTCAAAGGGCGCTCATTTAAGAGAACTAGGTGATTTTAGTGCCTACGAAGGAGATTCAACGCCTACAAATAGAACAGAAGTAATTACAGCAAATTAAATTAGCCATCAAAAATGGCTTTTTTCTTTTTTTGCAACTCAAAGTTGATAGAAAATAATAGATAACAAGTATATGATTTTTAGTATGAAAGGAATGATTTTATGAAATTTGGAGATAATTTAAAAAATATGCGAAAGAAAAATAATTTATCTCAAGAAGAATTAGCAGAGAAAGTGAGGGTATCAAGACAAAGTGTTTCTAAATGGGAAACAGGAGATGCTTATCCAGAAATGAATAATTTACTAGAACTTTGTAAAATTTTTAAATGTAATATTAATGATTTAGTAAATGATTCAATCCTAGATGTGAATTCATTAGATGAAGAGGTATTAGAAAAGGTAGTTTTATTGAATATTGAAAAACAAAAGAATGTTAAAACACTTAGCAAAATAATAATGGTGATATCTCGAATTGTTAGAATATTTTTAATACTTGGAGGTGTTATTTTAGGTTTAACTTTAGTAGGTGCATCAATTGCAGCTTTCAATCTTGAAATATCTGATAATGAAGCAAAGCTTTTTGGAGCGCGTGTTGAGGTTTTAGAAAATGATAAAAATCTAGAACTTGAAATAAAGGGGCATAAGGTTTTAGTTGCTGATGAAATGAGTGCAAATACTATAAAGGATTTTTTAAGCAATAATAACAAATACACAATAATTGGTTATACAATATTATGTCTAGTGTCTTTAATAATCTATATTATAATACTTTATAAAGTGTTAAAGTACTTAGATAAACTATTTAGTAATATATATGAAGGTGAAACACCGTTCACGCTTGAAAATGTTAAACTTATTAAATCAATGGCAATACATATGATTGCTGCTATTATAGTATCAAATGTCTTAGGAGCTATCGGAAACGCTATAATTAGTATAGAAGAAAATATAGATTTTGAACTATTTGATTTAATCGAGATATTATTCTTGTACAGTTTATCTTATATATTTGAGTATGGATATTATATGCAGAAAGGAACAAATACAGTAATGTATGGTGATGAAGATGAATAAACGTGAATTTATAGATACTTTAACTAAAAAACTTAATTGCAGCGTAGATGATGCAAATAAAATAAATGAGATATTTGAACATAACTTCTTTATTAGTAAGCAAAGTAAAAGCAAAATAGTTTCGGAAATAAAAGCATCATTAAATAAAACTGCTGAAGAAGCTGACTACATTTATCAAGAAGCAATAACAATTCTTAAAGATGAATTAAAAAATAGTTTAAAGCACCCTTTTAGAAGTAAATAACAATTACTTTACTAGAATTAGCATATTATTAACACACAAATTAATTAAGTATGATAAAATTAACTTAAGAGGATGTGTATATTTATGGAAAGAAAAGTAGCTGTAATAACAGGTTCAAGAAGAGGACTAGGGGCAAGCATAGCAAACGCTCTAGCAAGAAGAGGATACAATGTCGTTATAAATGACTTTGTTAATGAAGAAGAAGTATTAAATGTTGTAAAAAATATTAATGACAACTATGATGTAGAAGCATTAGGTGTTATGGCTGATGTTTCAAAAGAAGAGGAAGTAAAAAGGTTCTTATCAGTAGTAAAGCAAAAATTCGGAAGAGTTGATGTCGTAGTCAATAATGCTGCATTAGTAGAAGATATAGAACTAGAATATAAATCGACTGATGAATTTAATCATATATTAACTAACAACGTAACATCTACTTATCTTATGAGTAAATACTTTGGTAAATTTATGTATACTAATAAGAAGGGTAAAATAATAAATATATCTTCAACGAATGGAATTAATGCTTTCTTTCCTACAAGTATTGACTATGATGCATCAAAAGCAGCAGTTATATCTCTAACTCATAACTTTGCATTAGAATATGCTCCTTATGTCTTAGTTAATGCAATTGCTCCAGGATGGATAAATACAGAGATGAATCAAGATTTGCCAATTAAGCTTATTAAAGAAGAAACAGAAAAAATTTATTTAAAAAGATTTGCCGAACCTGCAGAGGTAGCTTCCTTAGTTTGTTTTCTTGCAAGTGATGATTGTTCCTATATAAATGGAGAAATTATTAAAATAGATGGTGGATACTAAAAAACAACTTCAAAATGAAGTTGTTTTCTTTTTTATAAAATATCATCATCAAAGCCAAGCTTGTCTTTTGTAATATAAAGAGGTCTTCTTTTTACTTCTATGTAAGTATTAGCGATATATTCACCAATTATACCAAGTACAACTAATTGAATTCCTCCAAGAAGTAATATAACACACATTAAAGATGCGTACCCTGGAATGTCTTTTCCAAATATAATAGTTTGAAATAATACAATTAAAAAGTATATGAATGAAACACAAGATATTAAAGAACCCAAAATAGTAGCTATTTTTAAAGGTTTAGTTGAAAAACTTATGATACCTTCCTTAGCATAATTTAATTGTTTATTTAAATTAAACTTAGATACACCGGAGAATCGTTTGTTAGCTGAATAGTTCATATAATAAGTATTAAATCCAACCCAAGAAAATAATCCCTTAGAAAATCTATTTGATTCTTGTATACTAATAAGAGCTTTTACAACAGATAAACGCATTAATCTAAAATCACTTGCTCCGGGAGTTACATGCTGGCCAGTAGATTTTTCCATAATTTTATAGAATGCTTTTTTCATAAACTTTTGCGTAGGGCGCTCTAACTCATAATCATTGACCATAGCAACTTCATCATACTCATCATGTTCATCTAGTACTTTAATCATATCTACAATATATTTAGGATCTTGCTGTAAGTCAGCATCGATTATACAAGTATACTTATATTTAGTTGTTTTTAATCCAGCAAACATAGCTGCTTCTTTGCCAAAGTTACGTGAAAATCTTATAACTTTAACATTGCTTTTATTTTTATTATAAATACTCTTTAATAATTTGTAAGAATCATCAGTTGAACCATCGTCAACAAAAGTAAGAGTATATTTTATATCACTTAAGGAATTTACTAAAGATTTATAAAGAGCCTCAATGTTTCCTTCCTCATTATATAAAGGAATAATAACGTTTACTTTCATAGTATTTCACCTGATTTTATTATATCACATATTTAATTAATGTCTTCAAAAAAAGAAAAATATCAAATTTACAATTAGTTGATTATTTATTGTCATAAAAAAATTAGTAAAACATGCAAAAAAAGGGTTGCTTTTCAATATAATTTAATGTATAATCATTGATAGTTTAACTGGCTGTGATGTGCAAGGTTGCTGACACACTAGGAAGAGTTGCATAGAACTAGTGAAAATCAGGTTAATTTGTTACGGAGCTATGTTTATACAAGATATAGACGAAGGGAGGACATGTAAATGTCAAAAGTTAGAATAAGATTAAAAGCTTATGATCACAGAGTTCTTGATACTGCTGTAGCAAGAATTATTGAAACTGTTAAACGTACTGGTGGGGAAGTATCTGGACCTGTTCCACTACCTACTGAAGTACAAAAAATTACAGTTTTAAAGGCTGTTCACAAATATAAAGATTCACGTGAACAATTCGAGATGCGTACTCATAAACGTTTAATCGATATTAAAAATCCAGGAAAAGAAACTATGGATGCATTAACTCACTTAGATATACCAAGTGGAGTTGAAATTGATATTAAAACTATCTAATAAAAAATATTACGGAGGAAAGATATGGAAAAGAAAGGAATCTTAGGTCGTAAAGTCGGGATGACCGAAAAATTTACGAAAGATGGAAAAGTTATTCCTGTTACAGTTGTTGAAATTGAACCAAATGTAATTACTCAAATCAAAACAAACGAAACTGATGGTTACAATGCAATTCAAATTGCTACTGTTGACAAGAAAGAAAAAAGTGCAACTAAGGCTGAAATCGGCCATGCAAAAAAAGCAGGTGTTGCTCCTAAGCGC
>CAYWFZ010000011.1:0-36438 GCA_964458035.1 uncultured Muribaculaceae bacterium
AACACTGAATATGTGCACCATCATCATCGGCATCGGTCATGATTATTACTTTATCGTAATTAATATCTTTGATATCAAACTCTTGACCAACACCAGCACCAATACAGTGGATTAAGGTGTTTATCTCTTCATTTTTATAAGCATCAGCAATATTAGCTTTTTCTGTATTAAGAATCTTTCCTCTTAATGGTAATATTCCTTGGAACTTTCTATCGCGACTACTCTTTGCTGTTCCTCCTGCTGACTGACCTTCTACTATAAATAATTCATTTACTTTAGGATTTCTTGTCTGTGGAGGAGTAAGTTTATCAGATAAATTTCTTGCTTCCTTTTTAGTTTTACCTTTTCTCGCTTCTTCACGAGCCTTTCTTGCTGCTTCACGAGCGAATTTAGATTTACCCATTTTTTCAACAATCACTAACGCATCTTTTCTGTTTTCTTCAAGATAGAATTTTAACGAATCATATACAATTGTCTCAACAGCTGGTCTTGCTTCTGGTGTACCTAGTTTTCCTTTTGTTTGACCTTCGAATTGTAGTAGTTTTTCTGGTATTTTTAGATTAATAACAGCAGTTAGTCCTTCACGAACATCGCTTCCATCAAAATTAGTATCTTTTGCTTTTAATATACCATTAGCTCGAGCATAATCATTAAATATTTTTGTAATACCTGTTTTAAATCCAACTTCGTGAGAGCCGCCATCACTTGTTTTAACATTGTTTACAAATGACACGATTGATTCATTATAGGTATCTGTATATTGAAGAGCTATATCAACTTCAATATCATTTTTTACACCATGAATCGGTACTATTGAATTTAATGTTTTTTTATCTTCATTTATATATTCAACAAATGATTGTATCCCATTGTCATAATGATAAGTTACTTTTTTATTGTCTCCTACACTTTCAAGTTCTACAGTTAATTGTGGTAATAGAAATGCACTTTCCTGCATTCTTTCACAAATTGTTGAAAAAGAAAATTGGCAGTTTTTAAAAATCTCATAATCAGGCATAAAGGTTACACATGTCCCTGTTTTTTTAGATTCTCCAATCTTTTTTAGAGGACTTGCAACTTCTCCACCATTTTTAAATCGTATATTTGAAATTAAACCATCACGATATATTGTTACATCCATCCATGTTGATAAGGCATTAACAACTGAGGCACCTACACCATGAAGTCCGCCTGAAACTTTATAGTTACCTTCTTCGAATTTACCGCCTGCATGTAATACAGTATATATTACTTCTGGAGCTGATTTACCAGATTCATGTTTTCCAATAGGTACTCCTCTTCCATTATCAGCAACAGTTATTGAACCATCTCCATTTAGTCTTATTTTAACAGTAGAGCCATAACCATTGATGATTTCATCAATACAGTTATCAATAATTTCCCACGCTAAATGATGAAGCCCTTTTTTATCAGTTGATCCGATGTACATACCTGGACGTTTTCTTACAGCTTCTAGTCCTTCAAGAATCTTTATTGAATTTGCGTCATACTTAGTTGTTTTTGCGTTTGCCATAAAGTCTCACCTTAATAAAATTTATCATAAAATAAAAAAAAAGACAACAAAATGTGTCTTATAAATGTAAAGATTGGGTCTCTTCAAGTTTTCTTTGAAGTTCCTCAAGACTAAGTTTTTGAGTTCTGCCATTTACCATTTCTTCATACTCTTGCATAGCCTCTTCTTGTTCTTTTGTCTCTTCCTCATTTTCTAATTCATCAGGATATTCTAAATAAACATTTTCAAATTCTACTATTTTTACCATATCCTTATCTCTTTTCTATTTGCCACTCATTATATCCTTGATATAATCTTCAGCTGCTGTTATTATTTCTGTTTCAATGTCACCGCTTGAGAAAATATCATCTTGATCAAAGTCAGGAAAATCAAATACCTCTGTTTTTTCACCAACATATTCTTTTGGTGGTTCAACCTTAACATCTTCATGTATTTCTCTATCACTATTTGGTGTTGTATTAAATGCATAATCTTCTATATTTTTGTTTTCTTTTTCGACTGGCTCTATTTCGTTTGAGCTTGTATTTTCATTTTTAGTAGCTGCTGTATCACTGAATTCATCTTTAAAAATATCAGGTACTGGAGGAACAGATAAATCGCCATAATCAATATTTTTATAATCAATTATTTGCTCATCGTCTTCTCTTGTAAAACGAGCTTCGTTAAAATTAGGTAAATCTATATTATAGATTGTCTCTTTTGGCTCTTCATGTTTAACCTCAAGATAATTATTTGAACCTGCAACCTCTTCAACAATTGCGACTTCAGTTCTTTCTGGCTCATCTTCAAATTTCTCTTTTTTTACCTTTTTTATTCTCACATCGTCATTGCCGTCTGACACGATTTTTATTTCAGCGTTTTCATCTATTTTAACTTTTTTCTTTTCTCTTCTTTTTTGAGCTTCTTTCTTATTTGAAAGAACAATCCACATAAAGACGCATACTAGCATAACTAGTAAAAGAATCAAAACAGGGAAAAATGCTTCACTTTCGATGAAGGTTTCAAACGTTTTCATCTCAACCGCCTCTATTCCTTAATTAATTTTATCATAAATACTTCTCTTTAACAATATAAATTTTATACAATTTAAAAAACTCACATCATTGTTGTGAGTTTTTTAAATCTTGTTGTTTTTTTCTTGCAAGCCTTTTTTCACTTATGTTTTTCTTGGCTTCTTCACTCATCCAAGATTCATCTTTTGGATTATTCTTATAAGCCATGATTTTATCAACATCATTTGGTAATATAATACCGGAATCTGCTGCATACTTAGCAATCTTTGTTCCAGTAGTTAGTGCGTGATATTCAATTCCAGCTTCGATTAATTTACTTGATTCAACAAAATCATTATCAACTATAGCAGCAATACCTAAAACGTCTACACCAGCATCTTGTAATGGTCGAACAAACTCAAGAGAGCTTTCACCTGAGGTAATTAAGTCTTCTATTTGTACTGCCTTAATACCTTTTTCTATCTTTCCTTCAATGCTAGTCTTTAATCCATGATCTTTTGTTTCTTTACGGACAAATCCAAAAGGAAGATTTAATCTTTCTGCAACTAGTGCTGCAAAACCAATTGCTGACATTGGTGTTCCAAATATAGCTTCAGCATAAGGATAATAAGTTCTTACTAAATCAGCTAAATAATCCATAACAATTCTTTGTTCTTTCGGATATTTATAAAGATCACGATTATTCATATATATAGGTGCAGCTACACCGCTTTTTAGCAAGAATGGATCTTCTGTATTTATAATAAATGATTTTGCATCTAGTAACATTTGTGCAGTTACATCTGATGGAGATTTTGTTTCTTCTTTTAATCCTTTTATATAATTTTTAGCATTTTCAATTTCTACTTCATCAGTAACACGCTCAGTAAAATCTTTCTTACACTTATTATAAGATGCTATACTATCTTCAGCTGCTGTTATTGGACGACCTACAACAATATAGTCTGAACCCATGATATTAGCACAAGATGGAGTTGCAATTCTTGTTTGATCATCTTTTTTGGAATCACTGAATCTTATTCCTGGAGTTACAGTAACGAATTCTTCACCACAAGCTTCTTTAACAGCCATAATTTCTCTTGGTGAACATACTACGCCATCAAATCCAGCCTCCTTACAAAGACGGGCTAAATTAACAACTTGTTCCATTGGAGTTTTATTTACACCTATTTCACTTCTTAATTCTTCTTCACTCATAGAAGTTAAAACAGTTACTCCAAGTAAAATTGGTTTTGATTTTATCTTTTTTTCTATACTATCTTTTAGAGCTTCTGCAGGGTATGAATAGTCATTTTCTAAATCTTTAAGTTCTTTTTCATAACCGTCATAGATTTTATTAATTTCTTCAACTACACCTTTCATCATCTTAAGTCCACCGTCAGCATGGACGTTAATCATATCTGCTCCAGCATTAGCAAGTACAGCTGCGGTTTTAGAAACTGTATTGGGAATATCTTTTAACTTTAAATCTAAAAATACTTTATGACCTCTAGATTTAATTATTTTAACTGGATTAAATCCTTGAAGCGCACCAGCATCGAATAGTTCCATTCCTACTTTACAATAAAAGTTTGGATCTGCACCTTCCATCTTATCTAAAAAATCTTCTAACTTTTCCTTTGAATTAAAATCACATGCTATAATAACATTTTTACCCATTAATGAGCACCTCCTATAATTTGTTTTAATGATTTTATCTTATTTTTCTCCATTACTTCAGGTAATTCATCGATTATTTCAGAACATGCATTTGGATTAACTAAATTTGCCGTTCCAATCTCGACAGCTGATGCTCCAGCTAGCATCATTTCAATTACCTTTTCAGCTGAATCTATTCCGCCTACTCCAATAATTGGCACATCAACATTCTTATAGACTTGATATACCATTCTTTCAGCAACTGGGAATACAGCAGGACCTGAGCACCCTCCTATAACATTATGTAAAATAGGTTTGCGAGTTTTTAAATCAATTCTCATACCTTGTAATGTGTTTATTAAAACTATACCATCTGCTCCACCTTGAACACAGGCAACTGCAATATCAACAATATTAGAAACATTTGGTGTTAGTTTAATATAAACAGGCTTTGTTGTTACTGCCTTTACAGCTCTTGTTACTTCCTCGACAATTCTTGGGTCACTTCCAAAAGGTAGAGCCCCGCCTTGAACATTTGGACAACTTACATTTACTTCAATTATTCCAACATTATCACATTTATCTACTAAAGCACAGTTATAAACGTAGTCTTCAATAGATGTTGCACTTATATTAGCTATTACTTTTTTATGAAAAGTTTTTTTAAGTTCTGGCAAAATTACATCTATAACTTTATGAATTCCAGGATTTTCAAGACCAACAGAGTTAATCATACCAGAATCATATTCAGCAACTCTTGGTAATTCATTTCCTTTTTGAGGATGTCTTGTTGTCCCTTTAAAGGAAAAACTACCTAATTTATTAATATCATAAAAAGCACCCACATCATTACCATAACCAAAGCAACCACTGGCAGGAATAATTGGGTTATCAAGTTCCCATCCACTTAAATTTACACTTGTATCTACTTCATACTTTTCCATATTACCACCTAATAGTTCCTTTCTTAAGTACTGGACCATCTTTACATAATGTCTTCATACCATCATTTGTTTCGATGCTGCAACATTTACACATACCAATTCCACAAGCCATACGAGATTCTAAACTTAACTCTCCATCAGTTTTAGAAATATCACTTACTGCTTTTAACATTGGTTTTGGCCCACATGCATAAAAGTAATCATAATCACTATCGTCTAAATTTTCTAGTAAATTTGTTACAAGTATTCCATCATCGTCATAAGCAACATCTATATTGTCAGTTATTCTTTTGAACTGGCCACGATAGAATTCATCTTCACCGTTTTTAAATCCTAGTAATACTTTAGGATTTTTCCCCTTTTTCTTAAGTTCCTTTATTAAATAAAATAAAGGGGCTGCTCCCATACCACCACCAATAACTAAAGGTCTATTTGTTTGAGCATTAAGATCAAACCCGTTACCTAATCCTGTTAATAGTGTTAGCTTGTCCCCTTTATTCATTTGTGACATAGTCTCTGTTCCAGATCCTACAACACGATAAATTAATGATAATTCGTCATTTTTATAATCAGCAACTGATATTGGCCTTGGTAGTAATACCCCTGGAACTGTTACATTAACGAACTGTCCTGGCACAATATCATCCTTAATATTTGCAATTGTCATTCTGTAAATATTAGTAGCGCTGATTTTAATGTTATCAACTATTTTGGCATCTTCGATTCTTCGCATTACCATAACCTCCCTACTAATTTTAATTATAGCACCCGATTTTTTGGTAAGCAAGAAAAAAGAAGAACTATTCTTCTTCTGATGTGTTTATTATTTTTTCTACTTCTTCAGCACTAATGTTTGCATATTTAGATATTTTATCCAATGAGACATTATCTTTGAACATAGATAGAATCATTTCTTTTTTTCCTTGTTCAATTCCTTGTTCAATTCCTTGTTCGATTCCTTGTTCTAAGCCTTCTAGTCTTGCACCCTTAAGCATGGTCTTTCTTACCTTTTCTGCTTCTACTTCAGCATCATATAAACCTATCATTTTGTTATCTAAGCTTAACTTTGCTATTTCATCTACTAGACTTCCCATAACTTCATCATCCCCTGCAATATTACGCGCATATTCTTTTTCGTCTGTTTTTAAGATTAAACAGAAACGCTCAAATCTTGTTAACTTGCTTACGTCTTTATTATAACATCTATCCCATACATTTTGAAGACTTACATGATATTTTATTGTCGAATCTTCATCTACTTCATTAGTTGTTTCTTCTCTAAACATAAACTTATAAATATCTTTCTTATGCTTAAAATGAATAAAGTTATTGAAGTTTATCTGTATTACTTGATAGGCATCTATATAATCTTCTGACTTATTATATGTTGTAGACTTTAATTTACTTAGGTATGCATCATTTTTATTAAATACACCTTTATAGTAGTTATTATTCATCTCAATATTAATGTATTTATTTCCAACACTTACTATTACATCTGATGTCATCTTTTTATCATTTTTATTTTCAATTATATACTCATTGTTTTCTACTTTGATATTATCAAGTACACTTAAAGGTATTTCAGTTATGATATTTATTAATTCTTTTAAGACATCTATTAAACAGGGTTTAGCATGATTGCTTTAAACATACAGTCTCTTACGGGCGAAAGTAAAATATTATCGTTCATATGACCTCCCTTCTAAGAAAGTTTTTTTATACCTTCTATATATTTAGTTACCTTCCTTTTCTCACTTTACTTTTTTACACACAAAAAAAACATCTATAAAGATGTTTTAAAATAATCTTAATATATCTTGACAGGTTATTACCAACATTAAAATCATTAATAGAATAAAGCCAACCGAATGGAATGCCGCTTCTACTTTTGGATCTACTTTCTTACGTGTTATTGCTTCAATAGCGATAAATAAAACTCTTCCGCCATCAAATGCTGGGAATGGGAGTATATTTAATACACCTAAATTAACTGAAAGATAAGCGGCAAGATAAATAATATTTGCAAGACCAAACTTGGCAACTGTACCTACTACTGAATACATTCCAACTGGACCAGATAAAGCATTTAAACCAATACGTCCAGTGATTAACGACCATAGAATCATAAGCATCATGATTACGATATTAGCAAACTTTCTAAAGGCATATTTTATTGATGGAACAAATCCTGTTAACTTCTCAGTTGGAGCAGATATTCCAATCTTTTTACCTATTGTTACATCTTTTTCATCCCAGTTATTATCTTTTAAGATTTTCTCTTTTGTATTTTCTTCAGTTATTAAAATATTTTTATCTTCATATGTTACATATTCATCAGGAATAAGTTTATATGTTTCCTTTTTCCCATCTTCATGTAAAATTTCATATTCAATATAATCATTTTTATTTTTCATAGTAGTTACAACCGATAATTTATCCCAAGTATCAATTTTATAACCATTACATCCTACGACTTTGTCTCCTGTCTTAATTCCAGCACGGAATGCAGGAGACCCTTCTTCTACTCCACCTATAAAACTTCTCTGTTCAGTTGATCCCCAAATAAAAGCGATAAAGAACAGTAAAATAATTGCTGTGATAAAATTCATTGTAACACCGGCAACTAAGATAATTACTCTTTGAAGTTTTGGTTTGTTACATAGAAATTTATCTTTTGGCAAGTCTTCGTCATCTTCCATATCTTCACCAGCAAGTTGGCAGAATCCGCCAATTGGAAGAGCTCTTAATGTATACTCGGTTGGATCATTTTTTCTTCTGAATCCCAAAACTTTTGGCCCCATACCTAGAGCAAATTCATAAACATGGACACCACACATTTTACTTGTTATAAAGTGTCCAAATTCATGTACAAATATCAATAAAGTTAAAATTAATAGTAAAACTACGATGTTCCAAACTACAGTGTTCGGAAAAAACACTAACACAACTATAACAGCTATAATTATCGCGATAAGCTCAATAATGCTCACAAGTGTTGATTGTTCTTTTTTATTTTCTTGCTTTTCTTCTTTAACTTCTTTCTTTTCTGCATTTTTTGTTGTATCTTTTTTTTCTACTTCTTTTTTTTCAGTTCTTTTTGTCATTTAAAACCCTCCATCACATAAATTTAATTAAAAACATTAAAGCAATAAGTACAAATATAATACTATCTATTCTATCTAATATTCCACCATGTCCTGGAATAAGATTAGAGAAATCTTTAATTTTATTTTCTCTTTTAATCAAACTAAAGAATAAGTCTCCAATTTGATTAACAATAGTTAAAATAAATATACATATCACTGTAACTACTATATTACTTGGATTATACGAAATAAATGTCGAATAATAAGTTGTTGCTATAATTGTTCCTAAAATACTTCCAAATACACATCCTTCAATAGTTTTTGTTGGAGATATTTTGGTGAATGTATGCTTTCCAATTAGTTTTCCGCTTCCATATGCACAAGTATCTGTTGCGAATGATAAAACAATTATAAATATAAATAATAGCATTGATTCATGGTAAACTGTTATAAATAAATTAAATACAGTTCCTAAAAAAATAGTTGTTGCTGCAAGATTAAAAGCAGTGTCTACACGATAATTATACTTTGTTAGGAAAACAGTTGGTGCAAGAAGAAGTAAGAAAACTAGTGAAAGAGTTTCGAAACTTAATCCAAGCACGAATGAGTGTCCATCGACATTCATAAACATAAGTAGATACATACATAGAATACTTACTATTTTCATGATATTTGGAATGTCTTTATCTTTTTTAGCTCGCATCAATTCATAAAATGAAGCAAGTGCTAATAGAGACACGAAAATATCAAAAATAAATCCACCTAAATATAAGACTAATGTTACTATTGCGACTATTATTATGCCACTTATAAGTCTTTCTTTCATTTCGTCACCTTATTTTCTACCACTAAAAGATTTATTTTTAGCTGGGAATGGAATTAATGAGGCGGGGTTAATCGATCTTGCTTTCCAGGTAGAGCTACTAGTGTAGTCTGATCCATACCAACCTGAACCCAATCCAAAGTGTAAGTGGGCTCCGGTTGTACAGGTATCTCCTGTTCCCTTTTGTCCTCCTACTGTACCTATGACAGTCGAATTTTTTACTACTTGTCCTAGTTTAACATTAATAGAATTCAAATGTAAATAGGAAGTTGTATATTTTTTACCATTTATATTGTGATAGATATAAACTTGATTACCTCCACAAGAAGATTTGTATATAATTTTACCTACCATTCCATTAGCAGATGAATATATAGCAGTTCCTACTCTGTTCCCACCAATATCTACTCCATTATGGAAGGTATTTGGTTTTCCTGTGGTCGGATGTGTTCTATATCCCCAAACGGATGTAATAATTCCATTATTTAATGGTCTAATTAATCTTGTGTCTCCTAAAGCTCCAATACATTGTTGTAGATTTTGATTTTCCTTACAACCCATTTTTTCGTAAGTTGTAATTAATTCTTGAGTTGATTTTATATCTTCTTCCGCAGATAAGGAGATATCAAAGTAATCTTCTAATTCATCATTTAAATTTTCAATATCATCAGCAAGTGATTTTATTTGATTATTTAAAGTAACTTCTCTTGCTGCTAAATCAACTTTTAATTGATTATTATATTCGATTTTATCTTTCCAAGAATTTATTCTTTCTTCTTGATAATTCATTACTTGTTCCATAACCGCATATCGATAAATTAAATCTTCATAGCTTGTTGCTTCAAATATGTATTCTAAATAAATATTATCTCCACTTGCAACTTGATAGTTTTTAATAAGCCTATCAAGTTCTTCTTTGCCCGATGCTATTTCTTTTTCTAATTTTTCACTTTCAGCAATAGCATCATTGACTTTTTTCTGATTCTGTTCGATTTCATTTTGTTTATTTGATACGTTGGTTTTAGCATTGTTTATTTCACTTTGAGTGGATTTTCTTTTATTATCGGCATTTGCTTTGGTATTTTTATATGCTTGTAAGTCTCTTCTAAGTTCAGCTAGTGTTTGGGCATCACTTGCAGCATTAACGTTAAGAATTGGACAAAAAACTGCAAAAGCAATTAAAGATATAGATAACGCTTTTAACATATACTTCATCATATTTTTAAATACTTCCTTACTGCATGAAGTGAACCAAACATACCAACAACGATTCCAACTATTAAAAGCACTCCACTAACACTGTAGACAAGTGATGATGGACGAACTAAAACGATAAGATCTGTAAATAATTTACCACCAACGAAATCATAAAGAAATGAATAACCATAAATTGTTAGAAGTATTGGGATAACACTACCTATAATACCTAATACAGCTCCTTCGATTAAGAAAGGTAACTTTATAACTGAATTACTTGTACCAACAAGTCTCATAATTGATATTTCATTTCTTCTTGAAAAAATTGTTATTTTAATCGTGTTGCCAATCAAGAATGCTGTTACCAATATAAGAGCAATTACTGCAATAATACATCCGTTTCTTAAAACATCAAACATTGATATTAGTTTATTTACTAGAGACTCACCATATTTTACAGAAACAATTTTTTCTAATTCTTTTATTTTATTGGCCGTGTCTTCAATCTTCTTTATCTCACGGACATTAATTACAAATGTTGATTGTACAGGATTAGTATCAAGTGTATCAAGAATCTGTTTTAAATCTTCATCCTTACTTAATTCATCTTTTATTTTATCCTTTGAATTAAACTCAACTGTATCAACATTGCTTATCTCATTAATCTTTGTCTTTACTTCTTCTATTTCAGCATCTGTTGCGTTTGAATCAACGAATGCAACAATAGTTAAAACGTCTTCAATGTCTTTTGTTATAGAATTTACATTATCAGTTACTAAAAGAGCAATTGCAACAAGAATTAAAGTTATGGCTGTACATGAAACTGATGCCATACTCAAAGAAAAATTACGAAATACACTTTTAAAAGCATCTTTAAAGCTTTTATTAATTATTCTAATTATCTTCATTTTCGACGTAACTTCCTTTCTTCTTATCTGAAACTACTACTCCGTTATGGATGCATATAACACGTTTTTTCATTCTGTTTACAATTTCTTTATCGTGTGTAGCCATTATTATAGTTGACCCAAGTTCTTCATTAATTTTAGCTATAACTTCCATTATTTCTTGACTTATTTTAGGATCTAAGTCTCCGGTTGGCTCGTCACAGATAATAAGTTTTGGTTCATTAACTATCGCCCTTGCAATACAAACTCTTTGCTGTTCACCACCTGATAATTGATTTGGAAAGCTTCTTAATTTTTCCTTTAATCCGACTCTTTCAGTTGCCATTAAAACCTTTTCTCTTATCTCACTAGAATTCATTCCATAACTTTCAAGTGGATATGCTATATTTTCATAAACTGTTAGTTTAGGTAATAATTTAAAGTCCTGAAACACAACACCAATTTTTCTTCTTAATTTATAGACATTACTATTTTTTAATTTAGCTACATTTATACCACCAACATAGACTGATCCTTTATTAGGTTTTTCTTCACGATACAATAATTTTGTTAAAGTAGATTTACCAGAGCCCGATTGCCCAATTATGAAGACAAATTCGCCTTTTGCAATTGATATATTAGCATCCGCTAAGGCTGTTACTCCATTATCATAAACCTTAAATACATTTTTTAACTCAATGAATTCCATATAATCACCTTACTACTAATAATTATACCATACGTGTGATTTTATTAATATGAATTTTTTGTGAAAATGTCAAGAAAAAAAGACCAAATTTGGTCTTTTATCTGCGTCCTCTTCCTCCAGGTAGTGGTGGAGTTGGTCTACTAATTTCTAATCCGCCTATTCCATCATCAATTGGAGATGCCAAAGATGGTCTAATACCATATTTAAGTACGTCATTAACCATTTGAGCATTTTCTTCAGCAGCACTCTTAGTTTGAGGTGCGTTAGCCTGTGCTTGCGCAGCTTCGGCAGCCTTTTCTGCTTGATAATTTTCTGCAAGTCCAACTCTTGCTACTGATTCTTCTATTTTATCACTTATTTTTTCAAATATTTGAACAGCTTTTTCAATTCTATGAGTATATGACTCAATCATATCTTCTGCTAAAGCACCAGTTGAATATTTTCTAATATAGGCATCATATCTGGCCTTTTCTTGACTGTTATTCATGTTTACTGTTTTTATATAGCCTGTTTGTGGATCAGTATCATACTTTATTGATACTATTTCTTCTACTTTTCTGTGATTTATGCCAAGAGCATTCTTTGTTGCATTATAATTTTCTTTATTTGAAGCATCAAAATCAAACTGACGATTGGAAACGATTTCTCTTTTTGGAATATTTCCAATATATATTACATCGGTAGATGGATCTTTATAAGCATAAGCAGCTCGATTATTTAGCGTTCCATCGCTTCTATATCTTGGTCCAACTAAAAAACGATCGCGACCTTCAAACCTAGGTTGATACATATAAATATCTTCACTTTTTTCACCTATTTTATTGCCATTTTCGTCAAATTCAGAAATTGTAATAACTCCATGAATTATAGGTTGGTTTTGATAAGCTGTGTATTCAGAATATTCTACACCATGAAAATTTTGTTGTGCTTTAGTTACTGGATTAGAAAATACATAGGTTTTTCTCGAGGTTGGATTACTTATAAGAATTCTTTCTGCCTCTTTAACCCTATCACTTCTTCCAGCTAAACTAACGTCTCTTAATAACTCTTTATGTCTTCTTTTATCACGAATTTTTTGAGCTTGTTTATGTGTTAAATATGGGCTTATTACATCTTCTTGTTTTTGGGTATAATTTTTAAAAGCCATAACTATTCTCTCCTTACATTTTATTTTAATGCATTTACATTATCTAGTCAATTGTTTAACTGACTTTGTGACATCTTTGCAATTAATTTTTGGTAAATCATATTCAATTTTATGAGTAAGATCTTTATCTGATATTAAGTCACTTACATATGGTAAATTTGGTACACGTTCACTTTTCTTAATTTTTTTGAAGCATAAGCGCATATTCTTTAAAGTTTCAACTCTTTCGGCTAGCGAGTCATACTGATATGGTGTAACACATTCAATACTCATACCAAATATTGTACTTAAAAACTCATACATAAATTGAAATCTATCGTTTGTTGCACATGCAGGATAAGTGCTCACATTCCTTGCATTACAATAATCAAAAAAATGTTCCGAGACTGATGTTGCAATATATGGCCCTATTTCAAAACTATCTACATCGACATAATAAGTATTTAAAAATTCATCAAACAATATATTATAAAAACTTAAATCATTAACAACGATTTCTACTGGATCAGCATGTATTTCTTTTAAGCCAATTGAGGCAGATTTAGATACAATTAAGAATTTTGATAAATCGTTAAAAACCCTTGAAAAGTTATAAAGTGTACCCAAATTATCAATATAATTCATTCTAATTCCTGATATTTGACCTCTTTTTAGTATAATAGCATCAGGTTTAACCAATTGCTTCGCTGTTGCATCTTCTAAAAGAAGGATTTTTGGAACTTTTTCAGATAGTCGCCACATCTCTTTATAGAATCTATATTTTTTGTACATTTTATATGCTTTTTTATTTTTTACATATATATTACTTTCAAAAGTGTTATTAGTTATCCTAGTTGCGTTTTTTAAATTAACATTTTTTCTATCAATATATTTCATAACAAAACCCCTAAAACTTTATATATATTATCAAAATAGAATAAAATTGTCAAAAAAAGATAGCCTATATTTCTATAGGCTATCTTATAAATTATTCATCTTCTTTATGTTCTAAAGCATCCATATTAACGGAATTAATAGATTCAAATTTTTTAGATATTTTATCCGTAGTTGTATGAATATCCTTAACTTCGGATGAAACTGAATCAATACTTTTAGATAATTTATCCCATCTTTCTTTGTATCTTTTAAATTCTACACCAAGTTTATTGAGTTCTTCATGAATTACTTTAGTATATTTATCTCTTTCAATATTTTTAAGAATCATACTTATTGTTGAAAGTGTAGACATAAGTGTAGTTGGTCCACATATCCATACCTTTCTTTCATAAGCATACTTTAAAAGTTCTGGGTGATAAGCATTTAATTCTGCAAATACAGCTTCAGCAGGTAAAAACATGATTGCCTCATCAGCTGTTACCCCATCAATTATATATTTAGATGCAATCGCATCAATGTGTTTTTTAACATCACTTTTAAATAGTTTAAAGGATGCTTCTCTAACATTTTTATCAAGGCTTTTATTAGTCATTCTCTCGTAGTTTTCTAAGGGGAACTTTGAATCAATGCAGATTGTACCTAATGGCTCTGGCGCAAAAACACAAGCATCGCATATACATTCATTAGGTAATTTATGTTGAATGTCATAGACGACTCTTTTTTCACCAAAAATACTAGTTAAAATATAATTTAAATTAACTTCACCAAATGTTCCCCTAGTTTTCTTATCAGTTAATACGCTTTGTAAACTGATTATGTCTTTTGATAAATCATCAATATTTTTTTGAGCTTCATCTATTTTAGTAAGTCTCTCTAGAACAGAATTAAATGTTTTATTAGTTTTTTCAAAATTAGCTTCTAGCTTTTCATTTACTTTATCATTTATTTGATTAAGACGATATTCAATTTTATCGTTTAATTCTGTAAAATCCTTTAACATCTCTTTTGATAAATCATATTTGAATTCTGCTAAATCTTTAGTTGTAGTATTTTTTAAATCTCCTAGTTCTTTAATCATTTCAGTATTGTCAGGCTCATTTTTCTTAAAAACATTTATAAGTAGCAAGATAATAACTAAAGCTAAAAGAACTAGTATAACAATATTTAATTCCATTGTGAACCTCCTAATCTATATTAAAGTGTTTGTTAACTATTTTACTTATAATGTATGCAATAAGTAGCATTATTAAAATTCTAGCAAGATATATAGGATGTGTGATACTTTCTAGAAGCGTTGTTCCAATATAACCCCAAAAGTATACCATAAACACTTTACCAATAAGTATTGCAACTAAGAATTTTTTCTTTGATATATTTGATAATCCAGCAGCTATATTAACTGCGAAAGCTGGCGTAAAAGGAATTGCTACCAACATAGCAAGACTAGATAAAGATATTTTATCAATAAATTTCATTATCTTCTTAATTTCATTCCCAGTCTTACCTTTTATTAGTTTTTTTTCTACCCATGATTTAATTTTTGTCCTAAACAACATAAATGAGAGCATACATCCAAGTATTGTAAACACCCAACTGATAATAAAACCTAAGATATTGCCAAAGGTAATAAAATTGAATGTTACAAAAACACATAATGGCAAAATAGGAAGAATTGACTCAATAGTTATTAAAAAACAACTTAATATTGCTCCCCATGCACCTAGATCATTTAGAATTGTCTCAGATAATGTATCAATGTTTTCAAGCAATTCTACTAAACTTCCAATCATTAAATATTTCATATTAATCACTTATTACATTATACCCCAATTTTCCTACATTTAAAAGAGTTTAGATTACTTGAGTTACATTATAACCTTTTTCATCTAAACTCATTACAACTTCTTTACTTTTAATCCCGTGTTTGCAATGAAAATAATACCTTGTATGTTTATTTAAATATTTCTCTGTATCATAAATTAATTTTTGATATGGTATATAACTGATATCTAAATCAATATATACACCATCATTTTTATAATCTTCTTTTTTTATCCTTTTCATATTTTATTATATGTCATAAGAATTTTTTGGAAATAGAAAAAGAACACAAATGTGTTCTAATCATTTTCAAAGAAATCATCAAAGAAGGCATCATCTGATACTTGACCTTGTGTAATTGGTGTATTAGCTGGTGCATTCCCTCCTTGTACCGGTTGTACAGGTGTCTGTTGTGTTGGCGCTATGGTTTGGATTGGGCTTGCGCTCATACTAGGTGCTATAGAAGAACCATCTATCGGTGTTGTAGGGTTTTCTACAACAACCGCTTGAGGAGGTACAACTGGATTTTGAATCTGTCCTTGTGGAGGTTGTCCATTAGGATTTACAGCTTCTGGTGCCACTACAGGAGAAGATGAAACAACTTCTGGTGTTGGAGCACCACTAACGTTTGGCACTACTACCTCTTGTTTTGGTTCAACTGGCATTACTGGTTCTACTGTTTGCGATGCCTCAGGCGTTTCCATAACAGGCTCTGTTGGTACTTGTTTTTCTTGAGTGCTTGCTTGAGGAGGTGCAATAATTGGAGATTCTGGCATGATAGGAACGGAAGCAGATGTATCAATTGGGTTTTCTATCATGATACTTGGTTTTGCTTCGGGCATTGTTGGTTCATTTTTCTTCATCAATTCTTCAAAATTTCCAACAACACCTGAGTTTTTATTTTCTTGAGCTGCACTAGATTCTGGAATTTCCGGTGCTGCCACAGGAGTAGTTTCAACTTTTTCTTCTATATTATCTATAATATCTTTATCAACAAACTTATTTTCGTGAACCTCTGTTTCCTCATTAAATGGATTAAAGCCTAAGTTACTTACAGGTTCTGCTTTTACTTCTTGAATTGTAGCAGACGAATCAACTTTTACAACTGGTGCACTTTCTTGTTCGATTGGCGCTGTTGGTGTTTGATTTGTCAAATTTCCATTTAGAATATCTTCTGGGGTTGGTATGCCTGATGGCACATTAGTAACGTTAGGAGAAGCTTGACTAACTCCAACACCTGGATTATTTTCTTTAGCAACTGGATTATTTGGTATTACCGGACTTGTTGGAATAGATGGGATTCCTAAAGGAGAAGACGAAATTGGTGAAGATGGCGTTTGTGTAGAAGGTATACTTCCACCATTCTTTTTAGCCTCTTCTTCAGCCTTTTCTTGTGCTTCTAGTTCAGCAATTTTTGCATCTATTCTCTTAACTAAATCATCAACATCAAATGATGGCATCAATGGCTTTTTAGGAGCAATTGTCTGTTGACCTTGTGTTGATGCAGGAATACCATTTGGCATTGGTGGAATCGCATTTCCAGCAGTTGGTAAATTTCCCATTGGATTCTTTCCAGCAGCTTGAGCTTGTTTTTGAGCATTTCTTGCTGCCATAAATTCTTCAAATGTTGGTATTTTTGGAGGTGTACCCATACCACCAAATCCTCCACTTGCAAGGGATGCAAAGCTTGGTGCTCCTCCTCCAGATGGATTACCATTCTTTTCATCGATTCCCATTTTGCTACGTTTACGGACCTTAACAAATTCAATGACATCGAATAATTGAATTTCTTTTTTCTCTCTTGAATATAATTCTGCTTTTCCAAACGAAGATGATCCCCAGTCAACAGTATAAGCTTGTACTAATTGAGTTTTAAATGGATGCTGTCTATTTCTTAAAATAATAACTTCATTCATCTTCATCTTTTGCAAGTCAGATATTGTAACTAATGGATGAGACTCGGTCTTATCATCTTTTTTACTTTTAACTTCTCCGCATAGTTTAGAAATCTCTTCTAGGGCTGCTAATTCAGTTGTTAAGATATATATTAAGTTACCACAGTTAGAACGTATTGTTTCAGCATCATCTTTACCGTATACATCATTTAATTGGGCAAAGTTCTGGATGATGAATGTAAATCTTATTTGTCTTGAACGAGCTGCTGTAACCATTGTTGTAACGTCTTTTAATGCTGGCATGTTGGCAAACTCATCAAGTATGAAGTTTGTTCTTACAGGTAGTTTTCCACCATTTTCTTGAGCAACTGTGATAAGTGTTTCATAACATTGTTTAATAAAAATTGTTGCTAATGCATGATAAGTTGTTTTTTCATCATGAATAATCATGAATACTGCTGTTTTTTCTCTACCTATATCACGCATGTTAAAGTCAGAGTATGAAAGCATCTCTGATAAATTTTCACGTGATGAAAATATACGAATTTTCTGACGGAAGGTTGAAAGAATACCACCTTTTGTTTCGGTTGGTGAATTAATCGTATTACTTGCAAATGTGTATGCACTTGATTGTTCACCTTTCATTTTAAAATACTCTTGAATATAAGTAGATCCTGCTCCGAATTTATCTTCTCCGACAGTAGTCATTAAACTTATTGAGTTTAAGTTAACTTCTTCTTCTTTAGCGTCTTCTAGCAATCCAAGTGCACAACCAGCAAAGTAGTCGGCTGATGAATTCTGCCAGAATGGGTCTTGAGCTTGTTTATCTTTAACTATATTACTTGCAACGTCATCAACAAGTTCAATTGCTTTATCAATATTACCTTCCTTATATAATTTATATGGAAGTGTCAAAGGATTCCACGCATTACCTAATTGTGGATCACGGAAATTTAAAACAATAATCTTGTATCCACGAGCCTTTAATAATTCGGCATGATCTTTATATATTTCACCTTTAGGGTCGGTGAATACCATACTTTCCCCATGTTTTACTAAACTATATGTAAGAGGATCAACTACAGCACTTGTTTTACCTGATCCGGTAACTCCGATAACCAATGTGTGGTATTCACTATCATCAACCCACATATCTTTACCATTATTTATTAAAACAATACCTCCGGCAGGAGCTGTTTCATCTTTTACTCCAACCCTAACAACCTTATAGGCTTTTTTCATTTCTTTTTCTTTTAACCATCTTGAATAGCCTTTTTCTTCTTTATTACCTAGTTCAAGACCGAATCCGCTTTTTCTTTCAAATATAGAAGATGAAACACTAAAAAATATCGCGATTATGACAGCAAAAAATACAAGTAGTGTTCCAATTATGTATTTACCAGTAAAAGCTTCAAATGGTGATAAACCATAAAAAATACCATCATTAATTAATGAAAAAACGTTTAGGACTGCTATTGCACTAAAATAAAGTAGAAAAACGCAAAAAACGCCAAAAATAACTAAGTCTTTAGCTGATACTTTGAATTTCATAGTAGCCCTTCCTTCTTCTTTTATATTATAACCTAAATAGCCTTTTTTTTCTACACTTATTTGTTAGCATTACTAATTTTTATTGCTGCATAGCAAATAAGCCCTAGTAGTACAATTCCAATTATTGAAAACATAATTTTTCCAATTAGACTATTTCGTTTTCTTTCCTCTTTTTTTCTGTTCTCTTCTTCCTCTTTAATTCTAGCCTCTTCAACCTCGGCTGGAATTGTTGTTTTCTCTTCATTGTCGTTTGATTGCTCATTTTTATCATTGTTGTTCTCTCCAATGATAATTTCACCTGTATCATCATTTTCACTTTCAGTAGGATTTTTTGTTGAAGTTCCTTTAATTTTATTTATCTCTTCCTGAGTTAGTTTTTTACTTGATGTTGTTTTTTCACTTGCTTTTTCAACAGTTACTAAAACATCTACCAAATTAGCAGTACTAATGATGTTTACAGTCGCTGATACACTATAATAACCGATTTCATCGTCAATTACAACCCCATAAATAAACTTATAAGGTCCAACGGGTACATCTTCTATAGTTAATTCAAAATTATTCTCTTTTTCCAGAATATAGTCTTTTGAGTATTCTGTTGCATCTTCTAAATGAACTTCTATTTCTTCAATTTCATTTAAATCTATACTTTCTTCAAAGGACGTTTTTATATTTACACTATCATAATAGGATGTTGCTAGGACATTTGGAGTAAAAAGTACAAAGCCTATTATAAAAATCGTCATAATAATTATTTTTTTCATATTAATTAACTCCTACATATCTTAAATATATTGTAAACTCTTGATATTTACTTTTTACTACTTGATGGGTTCTTTTTCCGCTTGATGCATGATACCAATAATCATTTCCTGCATATATTCCTGTGTGATTATAATTGTCCCCATTACTTCCACCTTCGCGTTTTAAGCCAATATCACCTGGGAGTAATTCACTTTTTTCAATTCGGATAAAATCTTTCCCAATCCTATCTGAAATAGCTTGAGTTGTTAAATATCCCGGATTTCCACCTAAACCTGTCCAAAGTGCCCATTGTACAAAGCCTGCGCAGTCAAGTCCGGCTGATGGAATTCCTCGAAGTCCAGGCCCATTTGGGTGTGAGCCATAATTATATTGAACTTTAGCTGATACTGCTGATGCTGCTGCTAGTATAATATCTTGTCTATTTTTACTAAGATTTTCAAAATTTTCTGTAGAAGATGCCATATTAGCAGATTGTTCTTGATTATCATAGCCGTAATTTTCAGCATAATCTACTTCACCAATTTCTGCTGCCTCTTCATCTTCTGATTCAACAACATCCATGAATCCTCCAAGGTTAGGACCAGATATTATTATTATAAATATAGTTGACAAGAAAAATATTCCAATGGCTGGAGCAGCTATTGCAAGAACTTTTTTCATCAAAGCTTTTTTAGCTTTTTTTGAATCTTCTTTTAACTTCTTAGCTGATTCAATTGCTCCAGCAACATCACCATTTTTTATATTACCAACTGTATCTAGAGCATCATTTACTCCATCAGCAATTCCCGCTTCATCTAGTTCCTTGCTTATTTCTTCTACTCCAGGAACTTTTTCTAATTGATCGGAAACTACACCAATCGTTTTATCTACAGGTCTAGCATTTAATACTTGACTATCTTTACCAACAGACTCTCCACCAGTAAAGTATGCTGCAGCACCTCTACCCACGGCTTTTAAAGTTTTCTTAGTACTTGAGTCTTCTACTTCACCTTTCTCATTTAATTGTTTTCCCGTGTCAACTTTATCCCCCGGTTTAGGTCCTTCGTTCTGTTGTGCTCCACTTTCACTAGATTGGCCTGGATTTTCTTCTAATTTAGGGATTTCTTCGTTGTCTGATGCTTCATTATCTTTTTTTAGAGGTAATTCAATTTCTTTTGGATTTTTTTCCTGCCCTGGCAATATTATAGTCTTATTTGTATCACTTTTTTGATTCGGAAGAATTATATCTTTTTTCTCTGCCGGAGCTTCATTTGGCAAATAGATTTTGGACGGAGTTGTAGTGTTATTATCTCCAGGTAAAATAATTTTCTTTGGATCCATTACAACTCACTTCCTTTTTTCTATCTTCTTACTTTTATTTTCCGTTGTCACTTACTTCAATGTCCCAGATGGCTTTTTCAACAAATGTATATTTATTTCCTTCTGTATCAATTACATCGTAGGCATTTTTATTTTCAGCGTTTTTACGATATTCTTTTATAGTATTTGTAAAAGTATTAATTGTTTTTGACTTTTTAGCATATTCTTCATACTTTTCAACTGTTTCAAATTTCTTTTTAGATTCACTTGTTAACATTTCATATGCTTCTTTGGGATTTGTATATTTTTTCTTTATAAAATTCGAATAGTAATCATTTAATATATCAATTAGTTCAACATCAATATTAGTATATTCATTAACTTTATACTCACGTTTTACGTAAGGAGTATCAAATTCCCCTGCTTTGTTATACTCCTCACTTTTCTTTTTATAATCATAAAAGTATAGTCCTGCGCAGATAATTAATAGTACACCACCAACAATTATTAAAACTTTATTATCAATTATAAATTTTTTTACCTTATCCATTGCACACCTCATTATAGATGTTTTCTTCAATAGGTTTTAAGCTAAATGTTGAGTTATTTCCATCCATTACTATTTCATAATACTTTTTAGAAACTAATACGCCAGTATTAGCACTAATTTCATTTCCATCAATAACAAAAGTATAAACGCCTTTATTACTATCCTTTAAACACATTATTTTAGAATCATATGATAAAGATACATCAGTGTCCGTTATAAAAGATTTAATATTATTTGAATCAATATTATTATCTTTAACATAATTGCCATCCAATATTTTTAAAACAGAATCATAATCTTTCATATTAATAAACGAATAGTATTTAGTAATAGCATTCTTTACTGTATAATATCTGCTTCTATCTATTACTTTTTTAGAGTTCGCGGCTGTTATTCCAGTATCCGTTTTTTCACTTTTTTCTTTTACTGTGAAAATAGCAACGATAACCACTAGGATAAGTATTATTATACCCAAGATAGCCCAACCCGTTAAGACTTTTTTTTGAGATTCACTTACATTTAACATAACAATACCTCCTATAGTCCGAATGCTACATAACGCATATTTACCATTGCACTTGCGTTATACATAGCATAAGCTTGCTGATCTTCATCGTTTGTTGGAGTACATGTTGATTGTCCTTTAGACGAACATGATGGCCCCGAATTACATATCTGATTTACCGTTGATGATCGAGATGAACTCATATACTTATTTATATATGGATAATATTTACAACCACCAAGTGACCATGAACCTGGGTTATACCATACAGCTCCGATGTAGGCGTATTTACTCATCATTTCAGAAACAGTTTCATACTTTGATACTACTTTAGCAAATCCTTTAATTCCATCCGTAAGACTGGAATACGTATAGCAAGCACTTACACCCTTACCATTAGCGCATCCAATTCCCCAATAGTTGTGAGTATTCCCTCCTGGACTCATACCCTCTTTTGCTCCACGAATAACGACAAGTTCTGGATTAACATTATTCGCTATAGATGTGTCATATACTAGCTCAGCATTGGCTACAAAGACATTCATAAAAGAGGCAGAACATGCGTTATTAACACAGTATGCTCTTAATTTCGATACGAATTCTTCCTTTGTTAAAGTTGTTTCATGTACGGAGAAGTCCCCTTCAGCAACTGTTGGTCTAGGGTTATTTATATCATGTTCTCCTAATGGATCAATTGCGTGTAATATATCATTCCCACCTTTTCTTAATTCATAGTGTAAACAAGGTACATTCGTTTTTCCTGTTTGACCAACTTTTCCAATTAATTGTCCTTTATCTACAGTTACTCCAACAGACACACTTGGATCTATACTTGCAAGATGAGCATAAACTGTATAATCATTATTAGAGTGTGAGATAATTATAGTATTTCCATACCCTTCGTTACACTCGTAATCCCCAACAGTACAAGAATCAACCACACTTATTACTTCGCCTCGGTAAACAGCAATAACATTTGTTTCGCCATCGATACCTGCAATATCAATTCCATAATGTTCTTCTACTTCACCAGTAATAGGATTTTCACGAGTTCCAAATTTTGATATAACGTCTGTGCTAGCAGGATCTTTATCAGCATAAATAACTCCATTACGTTCTTCTGTTTCATCACTACCAATTGGCCAGAAGAAACTCTTTCTTGCAGCTGTTTGTTCTTCAACTTCATTATATTTTGCACCATCTACAGGTTCGTAAGATACATCAAATCCATAATTATTAAGTATGCTTAAAATATCTTCAATTATTTCTCTTCTTACAAGAATTGCTTCACCCTCATAAAAATTAACTTGATCTTCACCTAATGACTCTAAAGAATTGTCACACACTTTATTTGTCATACAATCGACTCCTGCTGGATCAAGAATTGTCTCCTTAAATTTTCTTTGTAAGTGTGCTTTATTGTCAAAATACTGATTATAACTTAAAAAATCAAAATATCTATCTGTACTAAGTTGTGGGTCATCATTATAAACATACATTGTTTTTTCAGGATAAGAACTATCATATGATTTACAAGTTGTATAATATTCATCTACTGGATTACGTCCTAAAAATGCTAGTGCTAATCCTCTTTGATACCAAGGTAAGGTTTCGTCATGTTGTAGTTTACTTATATAATAAACCCAGAATCCCATACCATTTGGTCCAGAAATGTGATCACAACATTTTTCTCCTCTTTTTGGTAAAGTTATGGGATTTCCTTGGTCACATGTAGCATATTTATTTCCATCATCTGTTTCCACATAAGTTGGGTCCCCAAATACGCCATAGCAATCAGTTGTATAACCAATTAAATTTTGAACTAATAGTTTTATTGTATCATTTTCATCAGCAAAGTAGCTTAATGCAGCTTCGTTATTATAATCAATATCTATTTCTGGATCTTCTACGTCCGCATCATCGATAATATAAATTCCTGTACCTGACGCTTGGTCGTATAGATCTGCATATTCTTTTCCATCATCTGAAAAAAGTGATGGGTTCATTTCATAGAATACTGTTTCGAGAATAATATCATCTACATATTCATATTCTTCTGTTCCAGGAATGAATATTCCCTTTTTCTCGTATTTAGCCATAGCTTTATAAAACTTCTTATAAAACTTTTTTTGGGCATTTAAAATTGTAAATTCACATTGCTCGTCTGTTTTTCCTTCTGAATCTTTACATAATTCCTCCCAGAATCCCCTTTTTTGATCATGGAATGTATCCCAGTCGAATTCTGAAAATTTAAATTGATATGCTAGAACATTAGTAGAAAAGATAAAGAATAAAATTGCAAAAAAGGTACAATAAATTATACCTTTATGCATTAAACCTTTGTTATTTTTAATTCTAGTGTTTACCACTATATATCACCGCCTAATACTATAGACCTCCAGCTGTACCGAATGAATCTAATTCGTCTTGAGTAAGGATAACATTAATATTCATACGACGAGAGCCACAGATGAATAATGCTTGTCCTTGTGTATATTGTTTTATTGCTTCTTTTTCTGAATCATTTAAATCAACCAATTTTGATAAATCTTCAACTGCTTGCTTACGAAGGCCCATAATTAGATAATATGAAGCATTATCAAATATTGCTTTACCATGCATTATTACTCTTTCATCAGCAAAGTCTGTAGGTTGTTGAGTAATAATAATGGTTCCAGTATTGTACTTTCTTGCACGTCTTTGCATTTGAGCTAAGTATTCAGCACCAAGTTCATTATTACCAGCAAGTAAAATATGTGCTTCATCTACCATCATTACCGTATTTACTGATTTATCCAAGCATAATCCCCATGCGTATTTTAAGATGTTAAAGAATAGAGCATTACGAATATTAGCATCACTGTTCATGACTTCTTTTATGTTAAATACAATAAAGTCAGTATCAGCATTAACTGTTGTATGTCCATTGAAATAATATCTAAGTTCATTAACAAATGGTCTTACACGTAATTCAAGACGTTCCATAACATCTCTTTCGCGAGTTGCCTCAGGCATTGATAATAATTTTCCTTTAATTGTCGTATAAACATCATCAAATGTTGGGTAAGATTCTGGAGTAAAGTTAGCAAAATTTGTATCAAAATCTATTCCAAAACGTTTATAAGTTTCTTGAACAACTTCAGAAAACATTGCAAGAACATCTTCTTCTATTTCAGGAGAATAGTACTTCATAAATGCTTTAATTGATTGAAGTGCTCTTGTTAATACTGTATAACCTAAACCTTGAGCAAGTTCTTCTTCATCAGAGTCAACGATTACCTCAAGTGGGTTAATAAGTCCGAATGACCCACCCTTTCCTAAGTCTACATTTACGCCACCATTTGTGTTACATAAGTGTTCAAGTTCACCTTCAGGGTCAATTGCAACGATTTGGTATCCATTACGGATATGATTTCTAAGTTGTAATTTGGCTGCTGTAGATTTACCAGATCCAGATGTACCTAAAATAATCATATTGGCATTATTTCTGTTGTGTTCTTTTCTTATTTGATAAAGAAATTGATTAAATAGTACAACTCCACCTGAATTATCAAGGCCAAATAATGTTGATAATCCTGGATCTTTTATACTATCAAATACAAAAGGATACATTGCCGCAATTGTTGGTGAAGGTATTGGAATACCAATACGATCCTCGACGTCTTGTTTTGGAAATATTGGAAGCATACTTTTTAAGACTTTTTCTTGTTCAAACATCATAGGTATTGCACGCATACTTAGCGATGTTAAGAAGTTCTTTACTTGTAGTTTTTTAGCATCAAGTTCGTCTTTAGTGTCAGCAGTTATCATAATATGTAACTGAAAATCAAATATTTTTGATTGAGTTGCTGCTAACATGTTTACAAATGATTCCATTGTTTCATAATCCATACGAATTCTTTCTTTTAATGTATGGTCATTTTCTTTTTGATAAGCCTCTTTTAGTTCAGCAATTTCTTTATTAATTGTTTTAGTCATAGTTGAAAAAGCAATTGGAATATGTTTAACAACCACTTTAGCTCCTGGAATATTAGTTATGTTGCTTAAAAAACCATAACCAATAGCATTAGGATATTCTAAAACTGTAAGTATTGTTGCATACTTATCGCTTATCATAAACTCATTTATTTTGAAATTTAATCCTTTTGGAGCAATTTCGGATTTTTCAGTCATCTTAGACATCAGCCATCACCGTCCCAAACTCTACTTTATTAGAATCGTTAAAGAAACTATCTAGTAGTACTCTAACATCATCATCCGTTAACTGTCTAGCATTTAAGCCGGCAGATGCAAAACCACCTATAATATTGTGAATTCTTTTTTGAATTCTTTCTCTTTCTTTAGCATTGTCTTTAAACAAAATATAAAATTCTGTATCAACAGCGTTAATTTCTGGTCCCATAAACATATCTATCTTTTTTAAATCTTGCAATATAAGTTTTCTCATTTGTTGAGTCTGTGCTTCGTTAAACTTTATTTCTAGTTCAGATTTATATAGATTTATATCTACTGGCCTATCACAACAAACCAACCAGAATTCGTAATCAATTGTATTATAAAAATTTCTTAAGGCTGTAATCGTCATGTCTTGAGTTTCGGAGTCTGATATAAAGATATTTTTAGGTTCAATCCTAACACCAGTTACAATTTGATCACCCTCAAGTAAGCCGCCAGGAACTGTAATATAACCTCCTTGTAGACTTTTAATTGGTAACCAATCTTCTGTAAATTTGCTTTTATCACTTTTCGTTTGTTGATTCTTCTTCGCCATGAGTCATACACCATCCTCTCCAGTAGTAAGTCCTTCTATTACTAAAAAAATTATATATATTGGCTGTTAGGTTCCACACATTTCTATGATTTGGCACAGGGGCAACCATTGCTGCACTAATAAGAACTGGTGTTAATATAATACCAACATCTTGTAATGTTTCAGCATGAATGATGAATAGGAGGAGAAAAGTAATTGTTCCTCCTATTGCAACTATAATCATATCAATTGGCGAGAATAAGCCAAATATTAGCATTGATCTTTTTGAGTTTGCTGGAATTAAATAAGTGTTCATATCTTATCCTCCTTTTTTATTCTTTTTAATATGCTATTTTCCGCCACCAGATGATCCACCTGATGAACCTCCAGATCCACCTGAGCTTCCAGACGAACCTCCAGATCCTCCAGATTGAGAAGCGTTGAAGTTTTGAGTACGATTCTTCTGTTGTTCTGCAAGAGCTCCTGTGTATATCTTAGTATTAGTTAAGTCATCGATAATCGTGCTAAGACGCTTAATATCATCACCAGTTAATTGACCTTCACTAGCTTGTTTTCTTAGATCTTCAACTTGACTTAAGATAGTAGTGTCAGTAATCGCTCCGGCAGGTGCTTTTTTGATCTTGTCTAATACATCATCAAACGCATTTGTTGCGAATTGTTTAGCTGCTTCAGTTTTGCTTAATTCAGCAGCAATAATGTTGTTCTTTTCAGCTTTTGCGTCTTCAAGACTAGCTTTAAGAGCAGTATATTCGTCGAATTTTTGTTTTTTTTCATTGTAAGCGTCAAGTTTCTTATTATATTCTTCCATAGCCTTTGCGTATTGATCAGGAGCCATTGTCAATTGACTAGGTTTAGCTTCATTAAATGCTCCAGGATCAGCAGCAGGAGGAGTTGTATTTAACTTTTGTTGTAAGTCATTGATCTTGTCAGTAATCTTCTTAGTCTTATCTTTTGTATTAGCTTTTACTCCAGATAATCCACTTAAAATATCTGATAGTGCTTGAGATGTAGCTTGTGTTTGAGAATAATCTCCACTAATACGATTCTTGTATTGTTCTCTTTCGAACTTCTTTTCATCTCTTCGCTCTCCAATAGCGCCCATATCTGCTTCAAAATTACTCTTATGATAAGCCAATTGGTTAGAAAGGAAGCTTTTTGTTCTTGCAAGTGGATTAGGATTTCCAGTATCGTGTTTGTAACTTAAATACTCTTCCATATTGTGAGCACGTGCTTGCAATCTTCTGCTTTCATTATATTGAGCATTGGCACTATCTGCACCAACAATATTGCTTTGTTGAACGCCTTTTTTATCAAGACTTGATAGAGATTGTCCTTTTTTAAGTCCAGTTACAAGTCCTCTTACACCCGAACCAGATGCAAGTAAGGCACTTTTTAAACGATGTTGTTTTCCATCTGCTTCAATAGAAGCCTCTTTGTTCATATTAAATTGTCTATTAAATTGGCTTCGCATTCCACCAAATGCAGAGGTAGCCTTACCGCTTCCCCACATAAGAGCTTTATTGTCTTCAAGTCTACCCTTAACACCTTTTTTAGGACTAAGGTTAACATCTTTAAGTAAGTTGCCTCCGACTGAGAAGATCTCTTTAAACAAAGGTACAGCTTCTTGTCCAAATTTTAATATACCGATAATTAGTATTACTGTAGCAACACATTTTGTAAATCCTCCAGCATTGCTATTATCATTTACTTGGAATAAGATATCTATAAATGTTGGAATCAATTTTACAATTTCCAGTGCAAAGAATATTACCGCAACTCTTATAAACAATTCAAGGTAAGTCTTTTTCATGTGATCAAACCACGTTTCAAAAGATTTCTTTGTATTTGGGAATATTCTTAGTACAACAGGTATTGGTGAGATAAGTTGTAAAACTCCTAGTTTAACAGCACGTACACCTATATCGATAGCATACAAAAAGAACACATACGCGCAGGCTAATGCAGCAAATGACGAAAGAATAATAGAATATGTCATTGTGTCTCCTACCCAATGTCTAAGTTTCTTTCGTTTAAAAGTTAAAGCATTAATCCAGCCATCGTCTTCGGCCCATTCTGTTAAAGCTTCAACATATAAATCACAGGTTTTAGGGTGTTCCTCACCATCCATTGCTGCTGTTGCGGCAAGGCAGTCATCTACTGCCGTGGATTTCAAAGCACCATTTTCATCGAAGAAAGTGTTATAAACTGTTCCATTAGGATGGAAGAAGGAAATTAGAACCATTCCGGCGACATTTTTACCTGGATTTCCCGAACTTCCTCCATTTGTTCCCATAATAATTGCTGGTATTGTTCCATTTTCTAAAACATGAAATTGGAACATAGCCATATATCTATAAACTAATGGCAAAACAATTAATAATACAATTGAAATAAGGGTGTCTTTTATAACTTGAGACATCGCTCCTTTTCCTTTGCCATCGGGATCTATTATCAGCATAATGAGTTGATATGCAAATATAAAAACCATTACAATAGAAAGTATCATATATAGTCTTTGAGTTATTGTTTCGTATAGTAAAGCTCCTGCTGATCCGCCACCGAATAAATCTAGTTGAGCTACAGCATAAAAAATATTATATGCAACCATTAATAGCCCATAACAAACAGTATCTATCCATCCGATAAATAAAAGCATTACTGCGTTATTAAGCCAGTCAGCAATCATTGGAAAAATCATTTAGTTCACTCCCTCCTGCACACTAGTCGTCACTAATGCACAGCATTAGACTATAATACACTATAATAATTATAAAATAAAGTATTTCTTTTTACAATAGTATCTACATTTCTTTAACATTTTTTTATAAAAAAAGATAACCATTATTGATTATCTTAATTTTAATTTACGAGCTACGCAATCGTATACTTCTTCATGAATTTCTTCCGGTGTTTTTACATCACTTAATTTTATTGGATCAGACATCTGATGTAAGCAATCTATCGTTTCAAAATTATATTGGTTTGCTAATTCAAGATAAGCTTTTTCGGCATTTCTTAAATGTTCTTCACTTCTTTCATGTTCATCTAAAAGTTCTTCTCTTCCACCCTTTAATATTCCAGTATAAATTGTTGGAACGTGTAAGAATACTCTTATGTCATCTTTTCTTAAACCAAACATCTCTAGCTCTAATCTTGCATTCCAATCATAAAATTCTTTTCTTTCCTTAGATGAAGTAATTTTTCCACCTTGATGTCCCATATTGGAATATATGTACCTATCCATTACAACATTTCCACTTTCCAACAACTTTTCAACTGTATCCGCATTGTAAGCTCTATCTATTGCATAATAAGCTGATGCAATTTTAGGTGGGACTTTTGTTGCTCCTTCAGAAAACCAGCCAACTCCAATTTCTTCTGCAACGATATTTAAAGCCTTTAAAGCTAGTTCTTCATTGTAATCTTTTTGTAATACTTCGGATAGTCTTTTTAAAATGTCATCCTTATGCTCATATATTAATTCTTCTCCTAAATATGATTTACCCAAATATGGTAAGCCGATTATTTTTCCGGTTGGACTTTTATAATTGGGATATCCAAAATAGTAAGATAATTCTCCTTCTTTAGTTAATCTATCAGCTAGCATTTGTGATTGAGTCTTTTTCCCTGAGCAATCTGTGCCCTCCACAACTATTATTTTTTTCTTTGTCATGTTCTTCCTTCTTTCTTCTTGCAATTGTTTTATTTGTATATTCTGGATTATTTGTAACATCGTCTATTACAGATACAAATTCTGGTAAAGTAACTATTGGATTTTCTTTTGTAAGATTTACTTCTAGTAACATTAAGCCATCATCAAAGACATCTAATTTGTAATATTGGTTAGCGTATACAAACGAATAGCGAGTTTTTTCTATAGATGATAAATCAGGATTTTTTAAAGTTTGAAATCTTAGATAATCTTCTTCACTTATAGTGGCTTCTTTTTTTATTTCTCTTTTTCCGTTTTCACATTTTCTTATTACAGAATAATGGAATGTTTTTTCACTTCCTTGAGTAATACTTCTAATTCTATATTCTTCATCTTCATTTGGAGAAACTAAATAATCTTGTGTAATAGAAACAACACCGGATCCAACATAGGATGCTAAAGCGTCTATATCAACACCACTTACTAAATACTTTTTTTGGTCTCTTATGCGTGTTGGCTTTCCTAGCATATTTGCAACGATGTTTATAACTTCTTCTTGCTTATCTTTCATGTCTTCTCTAGGTTGTATAACCCTCAAATTATCATGTCCTAAATAAGAATTCAAAAGATTTTTTCTTAGAGCGGCTGCTTCACTCGCATCTTTTTCATATCGAGCTTTATTATTATTTTTTGTAAAGAATTTATCAGAACCTTCAAGAAACAAAACCACATCATAGTTTAAAAGCAATTCTCTTCTTCCAGTGCCTTCCTTTTTTACAACTCTGTCCATATCTTCAGTACGAACATAGGCATAGCCATCTAAAGTACCACGATCAAAGATTATTATAGTTTTATCACTTCCTAAAACATTAGCTGCATATTCATATAGTGCTTCTTTATTTAATTGCTTTTTTAATACTAATTCCTGAAATACGATTGGATCAATTCCGTCATCTCCAAAGGGTTTTATTCCCGAATTAATATATTCTGTTGCCGTCTCTGGTACAACGAGTACATGATAACCAAGTTCAGTAAATCTTTCTACAATTCCATTTGTTACAGAAGTTTTCCCACTACTAGGGATTCCAGTTAATACAACTTTTAACATATTTTATAATACCTTTCTTATTTGTTTATTTTTTATATCACATTCATGAAGAGATGCGTGAGTTACATCAAATCTTGTTTTATTCATATCGAGCGGGATATCATTTAAGATATAATAAAGCATATTTATTACCCCTCGATGAGTTATTAGTAAAGTATCATCTTCTAAAGAGGCAAAATATTCTAAATTGTCCCTTATTCTTTCATATAATTCTTTTAAGGACTCTCCATCAGGATAAACTGTATCAGTTTGGACTGTTTCATCCATATATTCAGGATAAAGATTCTTAGCCACATGTTTTTCCATACCATTTAAATGTCCTTTATTCTGTTCCTTTAGTAAATCATTTACTTCATAGTTGTTTATTCCAAGGATAGGGGTCACTATTTCAGCAGTTTGTGTTGCTCTTCTAACACTTGATGCAATTACTTTTTTTATATTTAAGTTTTCTAACTGATTAATTTTAGATGCCGCATTTACAACTTGATATACTCCCTCTTTAGTTAAAGGTATTTCACTCCAACCGCCAATAAAAGATTCGTTATCAAGTCCATGTCTTAATAAATATATCATAATTACTTCCCTTCTAATGCTAATACTTTATTTTTCTTCTTTAGATACCTTTTTTTGAGGCAACTCGGACAAAGAGATATATAATCATCTCCAACCTTAATTTGTTCGGTTTTGTTTTCATCCAATGAATAAGTGTAAAAAGATGGCAATCCACAGTCTTGACAAGACCCATGAATTTGAACTATTTTATCTGATACTGCTAGAATATCACCCATGATACCAAAAGGAGTTTGTTCACTTGTCATATTTAATCCTGAGATATAAAAATTAACATCAAGTAAGACAGATAAATCAACTAAATCATGTGCATTTCCTGTCAGGAATTCTGCTTCATCAATTAAAACTATTTTAAAGTTTTCTTTGATGATTATATCTTTTATCTCAGAAATTTTATCTACTAGTACTGCAGGTATTGATTCATCTGGATATTTTTTTGATTTAATAAATGCTCCATCGCGTGTATCAATACGAGGCTTTATAGCAACTATAATAGATTTGTTCCAGACACTCCTATAGATATCAATTAATTCAGCACTTTTGTCACTAAACATTGGTCCTGTATAACTTACTATCACATTTAATCCTCCTATCTTCTATAGTAGTATGTGTTACTTTTACACTTACTATAACAAGTATAATGCGTCTTATATACGCTTGTCAATAGAATAAAAAAAAATATTACAAAAAATTTGTAATACTTTTCATCTCTTTAACAATTTGCGTAAATCTTTAAGATATTCATTTGGTCGATTATATTTTTTTTCAAAAGCACTTTCTTGAACAAATATGTCTGATGCAAATTCTGTTCCTGTTACCTTTGGATGGAACATTCTAAGATAGAAGGCTCTTGCATCAATAAGCTCCGCTCCTTGTATCAAACTTTTTGGATATGATACAACATAACTTGTTAAATTGTATCTAGTCATAACAGCTATTTTTTCTCTAATGTTTTCCTCTTTTAGATCTGCAAATGCTGGGAATCCTGTGAGAATACTAATAATGTCTTCCTTGCTTACAGCATATCTTCTTGCAACTTCAATGATGTATTCAATTCTTGCTGATGGTTTATAAAGAATTGAAAGAGATTCACTTGTTGCAAATATTGCTTGTTCTTCTGTAAACCCAAGTTTTATTAAATCATTGAATGATTCTGTTAAATCGTCTTCATCAACATTTTTTATCATGTTTTTTTGAAGCCATTTTTTTAGTTTAATTATATCTAATTTTTTTGCTACAGCAAATTTTAAGGTTTTATATAGACAATCAGGTTGAACAATGGTGTTATTCTTACTATAGAAAAGAACCATTTTACCCAAATCAACTTTGCTAAAGAATTCAAACTTTTCAAAAAGAATATCATATTCATTTTTACCAAATAGTAAAACTGTTGATTTTGAATTAATCATACCTTTTAATTCTTCATCGGTTATTCCACAAGATAAATAAAACTCTATATTGGATTCTAAATCATCTGGATGCATTTCAGTTAACGGTATGTTTGTTTTCAAAATTCCTGAAACTTTAGATGCTGGAATACCAAGTGTTAATAAGGTACGTCGATTAGCTTCTATTTTTTCTTCAATACTTAGTTCAGGTTTCGAGATTTTTGTTTTAGCTAAATACTTTACATAATATTCTTCTAATTTGCCATTTTTAAAACTTTGGAAGATGGCTTTTGGGTGAATTGACGCAAGTTCATGTAGTTCATTTTCACTGTAACCTAGTCTTATCATATTATCATAATAGTTAGTATAACTTTCTTTTAGGTCTTCTATAGAATTATAGTTATCTTTATATCTATTATAAGAGAAGATAAGTTTTCTTATCTCAGATTCTTTGAATCTAGAGGATAATAAAAATGTTGTTAACTCTTCAATACTTTTTTTACTCATTATATTCTCTCCTTCTTTATTATTTTTTCGTATTAGTAACGACTTAGTGAATTCTCCATTTACTCCAAATCTTTTTTTGAAAGCATATTCGGATGTGAAAACCATTCTTGAATAAGCTGGCTCAACAATTTCTGGATGATAAATTCTCAAATATAACGCTCTATCATCAGTTAATTCTGCATTTTGAATTACATTTTTTGGATGTCTAATTATAAAGTTTAATAATCCTCTTCTAGAGTATACCTTAAACTTCTTAGTTAAACTATCAGGGGATTGTGTTAAAAAACCTGGAAATCTATAAACAATAACTCTTGCATCCTTTAGACTCACTCCAACATATGTTGGAACGCTTAATTTATAAAGGAGATTCTTATAACTCATAGTAATTGCTGATAAGGCATCACTTAATATATAACCAGCTTCTTCTTCGCTAAATCCTAAATCCATAATATTATTAAAACCATCCTCTAATGCTTCTTTAGATAAAGTAATAAGACTTGACGTTTTTAAGACTCTATTACCTACTTTTTCATAATCAAAAGGTTTCGTAACTACCCAATCGACGAAATTAACAAAATCTTCATTATAAAATGCCCTTCTTGCTTTGGCAAGATTAAGAATTATTCTACCTAAATCATGTCTACAAAATCCAAGTATTGACATTTTGTCTAATGATTCTTTGTAGTCCTCTTCTCCGTAGTCTAAGATAGTAGCATGATGATTTAATAATGAAACTATATTTTCTTTTGTTAGTCCGAGTGAGTAATAGAACTTTATATTATTTTCAACTTCTATTGGATCTTTAAAAATCGTATCGACATTTTTAGAGAATATAAAGTCTATTCTTTTTTCTGGTACTCCTAAATCAGAAAATATTTTAATTATTTTATTAAATTCAAAATGATTATATTCTGCTTTATTTTCTTCTTCATCCGTTATTGTACTCAAGTAGTCAGCATATTCTTGTTTTAATTTTTTCAAGGAGAAGCGAAAGCTTATTGCCTTTGGGTATTTGCATGCAAGTTCATGTATTTGATATTCACTGTAGCCAAGAGTAATCATATTTTCATGATAATGTTCATAGTCTTCTTCTAATTTATCAAGAGAACTCAATTTTCTTTTGTGATTACTTAGAAATATCCTTATCTGTGAGTTTGTGAAATTAAAAGCTATAAGAATTTTAACAATACTTTCTAAACACTCTTTTCGTGCGTACATAGTTAACACTTCCTAATATTGAGCCTTGGCTCATACTCAATAACATTTGGGCTTTTTTCCATAAAAGCAAGGTTCTTTATAGTAGTTGCTTTTCCAGTTTTATCAAAAAGAATCTCTCCATCATTTAATAACATTTTCACAGCACGAGAGTCTTTTCTCAAAGCTCCTACTCCAAGTACACTAAATAAAATATTATAGTTTAATTTTTCTAAACATGTTGCTCTTAGAGAATCTAAGTATTCTTCAACATATCTTCTCTCATCATTAACTACTATTATTAACTTAATATTTATTCCATCAATTAAAGGAGATGGTTCAAACATTTCACTAAAAGGAATATGAACAAGATAACTATTCATAATTAATGCTTCTACACCAACATCATCTTTTAGAATCTTGGATATTTCCGAAATAATTCGTGATAATTCTTTATTTTTTTCCGATTCAATACAAAATACCATCACTTCACCCCTCAATTTGTGGCATATTGTATCATAAAATTTGGATTAATTCAAATATGTGCCAAAATAACAAGACATAAAAAAAGCAAGTAAATTACTTGCTCAAAGCTTCTATAAGTTCAGCTTTTTTCATTGAAGAAGCCCCTTCAATTCCATTAGCTTCAGCCATTTCTTTTAATTCAGCAACTGTTAATTTAGAAATATCAGCCGTATCCTCTTTAGGTGCAGATGCTACTTCTTTATTAGCTTTTGCTGATGATGCAGCAACATTTTTTCCTGCTAGTGCATCTTTTGCAATTGTTACAAATGATGCAAATAATTTAGGATTATCTATTGCTACTTCTGATAACATTTTTCTATTTATTTCAACTCCAGCTTTTGAAAGTCCATTGATGAACTTAGAATATGAAATATCATTCATACGGCATGCTGCATTGATTCTTGTAATCCATAATTTTCTGAAGTTTCTCTTATTTTGTTTTCTATCACGATAAGCATAAGCTCCACTATGGAATAATTG
>CAYWFZ010000012.1:0-35567 GCA_964458035.1 uncultured Muribaculaceae bacterium
TGGATTTAGGTTTACCTGAAGAAAAGTTAAGATATCATGATCATGAAAAGTTAGCGCATTACGCTAAAGAGGCTTGTGATATTGAATATAAATTTAACTTTGGTTGGGGAGAAATAAATGGTACACATAATCGTACTAACTATGATTTATCTCGTCATCAAGAATATTCGGGAGTATCTCAAAACTATTTAGATCCAGATACAAATGAAAAATATATTCCATATATTATTGAGTCTACTTATGGACTTGATAGAACTGTTCTTGCTTTATTAGATGAAGCATATACAGTTGAAGAATTAGAGGGTGGAGATACAAGAGAGGTATTAAAATTAAATCCTGTACTTGCACCATTTAAAGTTAATGTACTTCCTCTAATAAAGAAAAATCATGCCGAAAAAGCTTTAGAAATTTATGAGGATTTAAGTAAGTATTTTATGACAAGTTATGATGAAACAGCTAATATAGGTAAAAGATATAGAAGAGCTGATGCAATTGGTACACCATGGTGTTTAACTGTTGATGATGAAACAATTAATAATGGAACAGTTACTTTAAGAGATAGAGATACTATGGAACAAATAACTTTGAATATAGATGAAGTTAAAGATTATGTAATGGAAAGAATAGTTTTTTAGTAAAACTATTCTTTTTGTGTTATAATAGCATCTACAGAAAGGGGAAAGTTTATGTATTTGTTGTTATGTTTATATGCTGGAGAGATACTTCTCTCACTTGCTAGTGATATAACCTATCAAATTCGTTATAAGAATTTGAAAGATGAACTTGGCTATATTAATGTTAAGAGAGGCGAATTAAGTAGTTGTTTTGCTGATTCACCATTTACAACGTCACTTGTTGTAGCGTTTCATTATTTATGGCCATTTGCTTTTATTTCATCAATTAGAGATAATATAGAATTTAAATATAGTAGCTTAGATGAAATAAAGGAAGAATTAGATAAGGGAGTAATTAAGTTAAAAGATGAGGAAGAGTTGGATCCTGTTGAATTGGTTTATAAAATTAAGAGTGCAAGAAAAAGTGTAGTTGCTTCATATTTGGACTATTTGGAAGAGCTTGCAAAACAACAAGAAAAAAATACAAATAACAATAATTATTTTAAACCGGATACAACAGATTTAGATAATAAAAAAGAAGAATTAAAACAACTTCAGTTAAGATTTGATTCTACTATGAGACATAATTATACTAAAGAGGGGGATGAATAGATATGAATATTGTTACTTTATTAATTATTTTATATTGTCTTGATGTTACTTTGATGTCATTTTTTCATTTAGTTTTTAGAGTGTGCTATGGACTTTTTAAAATGGGAAGTGTTGTACAATTAAAGAAATGTCCTTACTTTTTTGAAGAAGGTGAGGGTATTGAAAAGGTTCTTAATATACTAAATTCAATATTTAATCCATTAGCAAATATGCAAGGACTTATTGATTTATTTAAATTTGATGAAGCTTATGAAAAGTATGTTTTCTGGGAAGTAGAAAATGGTTATGTATTAGGAGAAGATGCTGTAGCAGATGCAGAAATACTTTTTGCAAAGGAACAGGATCAGACAAAAAATATGCCTAACGATGCTAAAAAAGTAGTTAGTTATAAGAAAGTTTATCAAAGAAGAGTTGAACAAGATTTAGAAGATAAATCTTTGGATGAAGAAATTGATTATCTACTTGAGAAACTAGAAAATGCTTATTTGAGAAAAGCATCTGATTTAGGAATTTTAGACGATCGTGATTTTATGGCTAAATTAAATGATAAAACAAGTGTTAAAAAAAGGGTAAAATGCCTTCAAAAAGAATTAAAGAAGTGGGAGTAGTTTTTTGACAAAAAAAAGCCTATGTGGTAGAATAACACGCATTAAGAAGGGGATTGGTTATGTTAGAGTTTATTATTCCTATAGCATTGTCAGTAGTTTTACCTGATGCACTTTTAATTGCTGTAGATAAGTATTATGAAAAATGGAAAGAAGAACATGGATACAAGAATAAGTATCTTAAAAAGAGTCTTTTTAAAGAAGACGGGGACTTTAGTCCACTTATGAGACGAATTGGTGCTGTTTCACTTTTTTTGCCAGGGGTAAACCTTATTACTTCTTATGTCCTTATGTATAGAAGAGTACAAGGAATAACTTTAAATCATGAAATAAAGGCTGGGGCAGTAGAACTAGATGAAGGACCAATAGTTATTACAGAAGATGAGATTGAAGTAATTGATACAAAAGATATTCCAAATGATTCTGACACTCAAGGAAGAAAGAGTATAGATGAAGAGGAAAATCTTGATGAACTACTTTCTCAAATATTAGGAGCAGCTAATGAGGATCATGAATTAGCTGATTTACTAGGGGAATTGATGTTTGCATCAGTAATAGCTGGCGTGATGGGACATATGGGTGCATCTCAAATGGAATTTTATCAAAATCCTGAGCCACCAAAACCAGATGAATCTGAAGATCCTTATGAATTTTTAAAAGAATTTTTTAAAGATGATAAAAATCAACAAAATGGACCAAGATTAAGAAAATAGTAGCTAAAGTTATTCGAAAAATGTTTACTATATTTGTTAAAGTGTGATATTATATTATTATAGTAAATATATGGAGGTGTTTCTTATGGCATTTAATGCATTTAAAGATGCTTTATTTCCTAAGGATAATAATGGTGATGTGATTGATACTGAAAATGAGTCTTATGATACAAATGACTCTAAGTCTTCGACTGGTGCAAAAATGGTTTTAGTTGAACCACGTGCTTATTCAGAATCTCAACAAATCGCAGATCATTTAAAAAGAAGAAATTCCGTAGTCGTAAATTTAAAAAGAGTTACAAATGATCAAGCTAGAAGAATTATTGACTTTTTAAGTGGAACTTTATATGCGATCGGTGGAGAATTGCAAAGATTAGGTAATGGAATTTACCTTTGTACGCCTAAAAACGTTAATGTTGAAGGACGTATAAGTGATGAAGAAAGTGAAAAGAAAGCTAAGTCAAAGATTGAAGACGAAATGGATTTCTAATTAACTTAAATTAGGTGAAGAGTATGAGAAAATTTGATAGGAGTTTAAATGGCTATAATGTAGCACAAGTTAATGCCTTTGTAGATGATGTTGTCGATAAAGTAGATGATATGATTACAAAGATGAAAGAAAAAGATTTGGAAATCGATAGATTAAATAAAGAACTTGAACATTATAAAAAAATGGATGCTACGATTAATCGAGCTGTAGTTATTGCTGAAGAGGCTGCTAGTAAATACAAGACATCTTCTTTAAATGAAAGTGATGTAATTGTTAATGAAGCTAAGAAAAATGCTAACAGAATAATAAATGAAGCATTAATGCAGGCTGAGAAGTATGAAAATGACGCTGCAAGACTCCGTAGAAATATCATTGCATACAAGAGAAGAATGAAGAACCTAATTGATCAACAATCCGAAATAATAGATGATTTAGATAAAATTGATATAGAATAGCAAGTTACCTTGTTATTTTTTTATTATATGTTATTATATAGGCAAAGGAAGGTATAATATGATTTTTTGCTTTGATACGAGAGTTAATTTTGAGTATACAGATGCGGAGATGGCTTTAGCTAAACAAAAGGGAATAGCGATTTTATATGATGCAGAAACGGATACTTTTATGGATTTTAATTCTAACATTGTAAATATTAGTGGAGTAAAAATATTCCCTAGAACAGGAAGTGCTCAAATATATGAGATGAATGATGCAATTATTAAGCATGGTGGTATTCCTGTTTTATCTAATGAAGAAGTAGATATCGTTAGTTCTTGGCCTAATTATGTACAAACCAAAAGAACTATTCAAGTATATAAAGGTTTTGAATTGTGTGATGATGAAGTTATTTCTAAAATTGAAGGACAATTTGGCACTCGCTTTTTCTTTAAAACAAAGAAAAAAGATTTTAAAGATATCATAGATATTTCTTTGCTTAAGAATAAGGAATGTGCATTTTTTAAAGCACTTAGTGAACACAAGGACGATGAATTTTTTATAAGTGATGAAGTAGAAGTGTTAAGTGATAATTTAGGTATAGAAGAGTATCGAGTATTTGTAGAAGAGGGACGTGTTATGAATATATCACGTATGACTACAGATGTTTTTCATAGAATAAGTCCTGATGTAGTAGAATATGCTTTAACTATGGTTGATGCTTTAAGGGACAAATTCCCTAGTTATTATTCATTTGATGTGTTTAGAGTTAAGAAAAATGGTAATACTCTATTAGATGTAGTAGAATTTAATCCAATTCATGCTGCAGGAATTTATCTATATAATTCGATAATTGATGAGAGTAGTGATTTAGAACATATAAATGAAAGAGGTATTGCACGCGAGTTTATGGGAACAATTGATGAATGTACTTATGATGGTTCAGTTATAAACAATCGAGAAAATACTTATAAAATTCCAGATTCTTTTTCTTCAGATTTAAGAAGTTTTGCTATTGAGGGAAAACTTGGACTTAAATTTACGACTCTACCTATGAAAAAGAGTATGTATGCTAATACTAAACCATTGTTTTTTTCTTTTTCACCTATTATGAGTGATGCAGATTTATTAGGTGGAAATGCAGATAAAACTAACGAAGTTCGAAGACAAGCAAATAAATCACTTGCTATTCATAAGGAGAATAAATAGATGAAGACAAGTTTAATGACGATTCCAAATGTTGGAAAGAAAACAATGATTAGTTTAATGAATATGGGTATAACTTGTGTTGAAGATTTAGTTGGTACTGATCCAGAAGAACTATATAAGAGTGATTGTGAAAATAAGGGAATGCTCGTTGACAGGTGCCAGTTATATCTTTTTCGTGCGATAGTCTATTATGCAGAAAATGAAGAGAAAGACCCTGAAAAATTAAAATGGTGGTATTGGAAAGATAAAAGTTATCCAGAAGACAAGAAAACTCAGTAAAAGATTACTGAGTTTTAAAATATTTTTTTAACTAGATTTTTCATATAGGAGTTTATTTCATCAAGAGAGTAGTTTATTTCACCACGGAAGTGTTTTATGTATAAATTTGCACAGCCATAGGTATAGAATATTAAATCTAATTCCTGAGGTGTTTTAGTATTAAGTGTGATATCTAGTTTTTTTCTTAAAAGCTTTACTATGCGATCGGCATAAATTACAGCGCTGGGGCTAGATAAAATCATAGAGTATATATACTCATTTTCTTTAAGGTATGCAGTTATATCATCTAAGCAGTGATAAAAATCATTAGTGTTTTTTAAATCTTCAAAGTTTTTTTGTAAAACTTCCATGGTCTCATTTTGAATATCTCCTGCAACTTCATAGATATTGTCATAGTGAGTATAGAATGATGAGCGAGTAATACCAGCACGATTAACTAATTCTTTTACTGTAATGTTTGATAGCTCACATTTTTCATGCATTAATTCAGCAAAGGCCTCTTTAATGGCTTTTTTTGTCTTTCTTGAAGATGAATTTAAATTTTTTACTTTCATGCGTACTCCTTCTTTCTTTTTTCTTATTATAACATTATTTTGATATTGTACAATATTAGACAGTGTAAAAATAAACACTTATTTGCACTTTGTCTAAATTTATACATATTTGATAAATGTGTGCTGTTTTTTGATAATCTATTTGCATATAATTTCATGTGGAAGAAAGGAAGAGATTTATGAAAAAATTAAAAGATAAACTGATTAATTTTATTGTTGATAAAAAATACTTCATACTTGTAGTATTTACAATATTATCAATATTTTCACTTTTCATTAGTTCTAAAGTAAATATTAACTATGATATTTCTGCCTATTTACCAAAGGATAGTGAAACTCGTATTGGTAAGGATTTAATGGAGGAAAACTTTAGTGGAGTTAGTACTAGTACTTTAAACTTAATGTTTAAAGACCTGGAAGATGAAAAATGTGAACAAGTAAAAACTGATATTTCTAATATGGAGGGAGTAAAAGAAGTTAGTCATGATGATAGTAGTGATTATAACAGGGATGAATATACACTTTATATTATCACTGTTGATGATAAAGAAGATAGTAAGACAGCAACTAATGTATATAATGAAATAGTTGATAAATATTCAGACTATGAGATATATACTAGTGGTAACGTATCTGAATGGAATAAACCTGTACTTCATATGTGGATTATTGTGTTCGCGATTGCCTCTGCTATGGTCATTTTAATTATTATGTGTGAATCATATGTTGAACCATTCTTATTTTTATATGCCATTGGTTTAGCTGTATTTGTTAATATGGGAACTAATATAATATTTTCTAGTGTTTCACATATAACTAATTCTATTGCTGCTATATTACAACTTGCTCTTTCAATGGATTATTCTATTATGCTTATGAATAGATATAGCCAAGAAAGGGAGAAAGAAAAGAATAAAAATGAAGCTATGAAAAAGGCTTTAGTTCATGCGACATCTGCTATTGCTAGTAGTTCTGTTACGACTATAGTTGGTCTTCTTGCTTTAGTATTTATGAGCTTTACAATTGGAGCTGATTTAGGATTTGTTTTAGCTAAGGGAGTATTATTAAGTTTAGTAAGTATTTTCTTAGTATTACCAGCCTTAATCTTATTATTTGATAAGGCAATAGAAAAGACAAAGAAGAAAAGTTTAAATGTAAGTATGACACCAATTGGTAAATTTGTTTATAATTTTAGACATCCAATATCTGTTGTATTTATTGTTATATTTTGTATTTCTTTTGTATTAAAGGGTGGAGTAAACATACTTTATACAGGATCTGAAAATGATGAAATAGCTTCTGTTTTTAGTGAGAACAATCAAATCGCGGTTATATACAAGCAAGAAAAAGAAGAGAAGGTCGCTAGTGTTATTAAGGATATAGATGATGAAAATGTTCCTGAAATACTTGCTTATGGTAATACGATTGGAGAAAAATTAAAATACTCGGAAGTAAATGAAAAGTTAGATTCTCTAGGTTTGGATACAGAGGTAGATGATTACTTATTAAAGTTAGTTTACTATAATTATTATAATAAAGATGACAATAGAAAAATGACAATTAATGAATTTGTTAATTTTGTTAATAAGGAGATTTTAACAAATAAAGATTTAGCTAAGAATATTGATAAATCTACAAAAGATAATTTAAAGAAACTATCTAACTTTAGTGATTCAAAAAAGATAAATAAAAAGAGAAGTGCAAAAGAGATTGCTAGTATTCTAGATGTTTCAGAAGACTTAGTTAAAGATATATATGTTTTAAAAATGTCTAAGAATATTACTAATAAAATGGGAATTGATGAGTTTATTAATTTTGTAAGTACGAGTGTTTTAACTAATCCCAAATATAGTAGTCTTGTAAGTAATGATGTTAAATCTAATCTTAAAACTGTTACACCATTTATAAATAAGAATGTAATTAATAAAGAAGTTAATTCTGATACTTTATCTAGTATGTTTAATATTCCTAAAAGTGATATTAATAATATAATGCTGCTAAATTACATGAATAAAGATAATAATATTAAATTAAGTTTAGTTAATATTTTAGATGGAGTAAAAGTTATAAAGAAAAACTCTAATATACTTGATGATGTTGATTTAAGCAGTCTACTTAATTTAGAAGGTTTTATATACAATAAAAATAATATAAATAATACTAAATTAAATAAAGGTCAGTTAAAAAATGTATTTGACAGTATTAATGAAAATTTAGTTGATATGGTTTACTATTCACTTGGACTTGATGATAATATGACATTTACTCCATATGAATTTGTTAATCTTGTTATTAGCAAAATGGGAGCAAATATTGGAGAAACTAATTTAAATAATCTAAAGATGCTTAGTATGGTTATGAAATCTGTTAACGATAATACTTTATATGGAGCATCTGAAATAGCTAGTTTATTAAATATAGACAAGAATAAAGTATATGCGCTTTATACTTTAATCGCTATCAATAATAATTATGAATTTAAACTAAGTCCATATGCACTAGTTAACTTAATGTTATCAAATAATGAAGTTTTATCTAAGTTAAGTCAAGAACAAGTTAGTTCACTTAAGTCAGTAAACTTTATTATGACTTCAATTAATAATAATAAAAAATTTAGTGCAAGTGAGGTATCTGATGCACTTGGTATTAAAGTAGAAGATGTATCATTAGTGTATTCACTTTACTTCACTAAAAATGTTAGTATTAGTTTAAATGATTTAACTAAGTTTATATTAAGTGATGTAATTAATGATAAAAAGTATAATAAATATTTTGATAATGAAACTAAAGAAAAGTTAGAATCTATTAATAAGATTATGTTATCATCTTTAAAGAAAGAAAAATTTAATGCTGGTAAGATCTATGTGATGTTATCTAGTTTAACTGATTCTCTTGATGAGGATTTAATTGAGCTTGTATATCTTTATAATGGCTCGGTTACAGATTTTAATGATTCTTATGAATTAACATTAGAAGAGTTGGTAACTTATTTAAATCAGGACGTTTTAAAAGATGACATGTATAAAGACTTTTTAGATAAAGATATTAAGAATAAGATAATAGATGCAGATGATAAGATAAAAGATGCTAAAGAGATGTTAATTAGTAATGGATATGCAAGAGCAATACTTAATACTAAATATTTCTTTGAGGGCAGTGATACATTTGCTTTTGTTGAGGATTTAAAAAATAAACTAGATGAAGACGATGTATATGTTATTGGAGATTCTCCAATGGCATATGAAATGAGTAAGAGTTTTAATGGCGAACTTAACTTTATTACTGTTCTAACAATGATAGCTATATTTACGGTTGTAGCAATTACATTTAAGTCGCTTATAATACCATTTATACTTGTTTTAATAATACAATGTGCTGTTTATATAACAATGAGCATTTTATCTTTAACTGGAACAAACGTGTATTTTATTTCACTATTAATTGTTCAAAGTATTTTAATGGGTGCGACAATTGATTATGCAATTGTTTATACAACATACTATCTTGAAATGCGTAAGAAGAAAAAAGATGTTAAAGAGTCTTTAATAGAGGCTTATAATAAATCAATTCATACAATACTTTGTTCATCATCTATTTTAGTTATAGTAACTCTTATTGTTGGTAATTTTGCGTCACAAATAGCAGCAAAGATTTGTATGACTTTATCAAAAGGGTCATTATGCGCAGCTCTGCTTATATTAATTGTACTACCACCAATACTTGCTATGTTTGATAAGTATATTGTAAAAAAATAAAGAAGTAACTAAATTTAGTTACTTTTTTTCTTTTTTTAGAAATGATATAATTTAAGAGGTGATACTTATGTATAAAGTTATAACTAATAAATGTCTAGCTGAGGAAATTTATTTGCTTGAAGTAGAAGCACCATTGATTGTTAATAAGGCACTTCCTGGACAATTTGTAATCGTGATGTCTTCTAAAAATTCTGAGAGAATCCCATTAACGATTTATAAGAGTAATAAAAATAGTAATATAATAAGTATGATTTATCAAGTGGTTGGTGCATCTACTTTAGAACTAACTAATGTAGGAGATGAAATATACTCGATTGTTGGACCTTTAGGAAAACCAAGTGAACTAGCAGTAGATGTTGATTTTTATAAAGGTAAAAATGTACTTTTTGTTGCTGGTGGAGTTGGTATTGCCCCAATTATGGCAACATTATCTTATATGGCATCACGAGGAGTATTGTGTGATTTAATATATGGTGCTAAAACAAAAGATTCTATTATATTAAAAGATGAAATAGAAGAGTATGCAAAAAGCGCTATTATTACAACAGATGATGGCTCATTAGGCATTAAGGGTAATGTAGTTGATGCCATGAGTGATTTAAGTAAGTATGATGTTTGTCTTGTTATTGGTCCAGTAGTAATGATGAAGTATGTGTCCTTAAGAACGAAGAAAGATGATTTAAAAACTATTGTAAGTATGAATCCAATAATGGTAGATGGTACAGGTATGTGTGGTGCTTGTAGATTAGTAGTAGATGGGAAAGTTTTATTTGCTTGTGTAGATGGACCAGAGTTTGATGGTCATAAGGTAGACTTTGATTTAGCAATAAAGAGAATGAATATTTATAAGACAATTGAAGGACGTAAGTATTTAGAAGCATTAGAGGGTAGTAGTCATCACGGTGGATGTGGAGTGTGTAATCATGAATAAAGTAAATATGCGTTCATTAGATAAAAATACTAGAATTAAAAATTTTGAGGAAGTAAATTTAGGCTACAATAAAGAAGAAGCAATTAAAGAAGCTAGTAGATGCTTAAATTGCCAAAATCCAAGATGCGTTAAAGGATGTCCAATTGGAATAAAGATACCTAAGTTTATTGAGGCTATTAAGAATGATAATATTCCTTTAGCTTATGAAATTATTAGGGAAGATAATTTGTTTCCAGGAATATGTGGAAGGGTATGTCCTCAAGAAAAACAATGTGAAAGCATGTGTATTAAAGGATTTAAAGGAGATGCTATTTCGATTGGTTCACTTGAAAGATATGTTTCAGATGAGGCAATGAAAAATAACATAAAAAAAATCGCGAAAAAGGAAAGTAATGGCAAAAGAGTTGCTATAGTTGGTTCAGGGCCATCAGGACTTGCTTGTGCATCAATTTTACAAGGTGAAGGATTTAGTGTAACCATATATGAGTCTTTACATAAGGCTGGAGGAGTTTTAACATATGGAATCCCTGAATTTAGACTTCCTAAAAAAATAGTTGATAAAGAGATAAATTCATTGGTTGAATTGGGCGTTGAATTTATTTTTAATGCACCTGTTGGGCAAGCTATTAGTATAGATGAGTTAAAAGATGAATATGATGCAGTTTATTTAGCAACAGGAGCTGGACTACCTAAATTTATGGGGGTTAAAAATGAATGCGCTAATGGGGTATTTTCAGCAAATGAAATTCTTACACGTGTTAATTTAATGGAGTCATATAAAGATTCAGCAACTCCTATATATGATGGAAAAAAAGTAGTAGTTGTAGGATGCGGTAATGTTGCTATGGATGCTGCAAGATCTTTAAGAAGATTAGATCGAGATGTAACAATTATTTATAGAAGAAGGGAAGAAGATGCTCCAGCTAGAAAAGAAGAAATAAAGCATGCAAAAGAAGAGGGAATAGAATTTAGATTTTTAACTAACCCAAAAGAAATATTGGTTGATGATGACGGATATGTCAAAGGTATAAGGCTTGTTAAGATGGAAACGTTTGATGATGGAAAGATGAAATCAAGTGTTAGAGAAATAAACAATACAGAGTTTGATATAGAATGCGATATGGTTGTTATGGCACTTGGAACTACACCTAATCCGGTAGTTCAAAATGGTTCTGATATAAAAGTTACGGATAAAGGACTAATTATTACTGAGGATACTAAAACAAACATAGATAAAGTATATGCTGGAGGAGATGCTGTAACAGGAGCAGCAACAGTTATACTTGCCTATGAAGCTGGAAAGAAAGCAGCTAAAAAAATAATCAATGATATTTTAATTTGACAAGAAGTTTAAATTTATCTATAATGGTTAAGGTGATAATATGAAAAATAATGCTGGCTGGATTGTTGCAGGAGTTATTTTATTATTTATAATTATCTCTTGTATGCTTTCTAATAAAGGAAAAGAAAAAACAGATGAGGTGGAACTTATGAATGGAAAACACAATATAGTTATTAATGTACGTGATTATGGAAGTATTTATTTAGAATTAGATGCTGATATAGCACCGATTACAGTAACTAACTTTATTTATTTAATTAATAAAAACTTTTATGATGGATTAACTTTTCATCGTATAATGAATAACTTTATGATTCAAGGCGGAGATCCTTCAGGTGACGGATTTGGTGGTAGTCAAACTAAGATTAAGGGGGAATTTGCATCTAATGGTGTAGAAAACTCAATAAGTCACGTTAGAGGAGTTATTTCTATGGCTAGAAGTAATGATAAAGATTCGGCTAGCAGTCAATTCTTTATTGTACATAAAGATTCTAAATTCTTAGATGGAGACTATGCTGCTTTTGGACATGTTACTAGTGGAATTGAAGTAGTTGATAAGATTGCCGAAAGTGCAAGACCTACTGATGACAATGGAACTATACCTAAAGGGGAACAACCTGTAATTGAATCTATTAAAGTAATTGATTAACATAACTTAATTGTTATGTTTTTTTATTTTTATATGATATAATTATGATGTGATTAAAAATGAAGAAACTAACGATTAAAAATATAATATATTTTGCATTAATGTTTATAAGTCTTTTTATAATCAGCTTTTGTATAGATATATATACTAGAAGTTTATTCGATATATCTTTATTTGAATTTGATAATATAAGATGTCGTATGCTTTTTTTAGGTTTTTCTATTTCTTGGATACTTGTTATTTTACTTGGAATATATTTTGTTCCTGAAAAGAAAAGAATCAAAGTGTTTACAGTTGTAGCTGTTTTATTAAATTTATTATTATTTTCCCAAATATGTTATGCTCAACAATTAGGTAAATTTTTAACTGTCTCAGATTTATTTTTAGCCGGGGAAGGATTTCAATATATAAAAAATATATTCTTAAATTTAAATGCTTTGATGGTTATTACAATAATTATTAATATAGCTATTCTAGGAATACTTAATTATTTAGATAATAAGTGGGAAGCGAGTAATAAGAAAAGAAAAATTAATAAGTATGTTGTTGGCATATTTTTGGCTCTTATAATTATTTCAAGAAGTGTATCTGTTATTATGTTAGGGCATGATGTTGACTCCAACAATTGGCAAGAAAACTATAACACTAAAAATATTTATAATAACTTTACTAATCCAAATTCTTCAATGTTTGTATCAGGTTTTTATGAATACAATGTGCGTATGATTTATAAATATTTTTATAATTTGATAACAGAAGATAAAGCAGTACTTAAGACAAATGTTGATCAGTATAATAGCATATATGGTACTAACTTAAGTGAAAATGAATATACAGGTATTTTTAAAGACAAAAGCGTTATATTTATTATGATGGAAAGTATAGATTCGTGGATAATAGATAATGGTACAATGCCAACACTTAAATATTTAATGGATACGGGGCTTAATTTTACTAATAGATATTCACCATTTTTTAATGGAGGACAGACAATCAATACAGAGTTTGCTTTAAATACTGGAATGTATGCTATTAGCAATAAGAAAACCATATATGATATAGATGATGTTGATTATAATTATAGTTTGGCTAACACTTTAAAAAAATCAGGATATAAAGTTAATTCTTTTCATGCTAATTCAGGTTCTTTTTATAATAGAAAAAACTTTCATAGATGGTTAGGTTATGATAATCATTATTCATCTTTAGATATGCAAGATGCAGGTGTTTTACCAGAAAATGTTAATTATTTTTCTGACTCAGAGTTTATAAAGAATGATGCATTATATAAATTATTTGTAAGAGATGAAAAGTTCTTGAGTTTTATGACAACTTATTCTGCTCATTTAGAGTATACTGAAGGGAATAAAGTTTATAAAACTGTTCCACATTATTTAGATAAGGGTAAATATAATACAGAAGAGTATGTCTATAGAACATTAGCAAATGATACAGATAGATTTTTGAGTGTTTTATTAAAGCGTTTAGAAGAGAGTAAAAAGTTAGATGATGTAGTTATAGTTCTGGCAAGTGATCACTATGTCTATGGATATTCAGATCCGTCTTATGTAGCCTTAAGAAAAGATGTAATAAATGACCGTAAGGCATTACAGAATACTCCTTTTGTTATATGGTCAAAAGGTATTGAAGCTAAGAATATTGATACTATTCTTGATACGGCTGATATATTACCAACGCTTTTAAATATGCTTGATATAAAGTATGATCCAAAGAGTTATTTAGGGGATGATGTTTTTTCAAGCACGCATGATGATTTTGTTTGGTTCTCAGATGGATCATATATTGCTTCTGCAAGTTCGACTTTATCAAAAGAGGCAATTCTTACAAAAGTTAATTATAACATTGCTAAGAATAAATCAATACTATTAACTAATTATTATGGTATATAAGGGAGGATACTTATGAAAGATACAAAAGAGATAGTGTTATTTTTTAAAGAAGATACTAGTTTTAGTTTAGTTGATGCTGCTCATGAGATATTATCGAGATATCCAGAGCTTGGCGAACCTATTTTATTTCCTGATGATGGGAAGACTAGAGCTCCTTTAATATTATTTAGTAAAAATCCTGAGTTTCAAATACAGATTAGTAGAGTCTCAGTTGGACTTGTTGTAAGTCATAATTATTTTAATAAGTTAGAATCTTTAATATTTGATATGGTTGATGCTTTTGAAGGATTGGATGCTCCATTTTATAGAATAGGATATATATCAAGTATTTTCTTATCTCCAGAATATGTTAAGAAGGCTAAGAATAAATTCTTTAAGATAGAGGAGTTAGAGGGAGTAAGTGACTTTAATTTGAGTTGGTATCGTAAACTAAAAAATAAGTTTAGTGATGTTAATTGTTGGGAGAGATTTATTACTGATTCTAAGAGTTTTAATGATTTATTAATTCAGTATGATTTTAATACTAATGTAAATGAAACTATTAAGTTTGAAATGAAATATATTAAAGAGTTTGTTCGTACAGCTAATGAATTTATTGAAAGTAGGATAGATTTCTAATGCGCAAATTAGCATCTATATTGTTGCTCATAATATGGCTTTTTTTGATATTTAGTTTTTCTGCAAATGATGGAGAGAAGTCAAGTAGTATGAGCGATAATGTTATAAAGTTTTTTGTTCATGTATTAACTGATATAGAAGATGATAGTGAAGAAATGGAAGATATAATTAATAAGTATTCATTTCCCGTTCGTAAGGCTGCACATTTTACTGAGTATTTTATATTAGGTGTTATTGTGCTTAATCTACTTGTTAGTTTTGATGTTAAAAGAAAAGTACTTATATATACGGCAATATTTTGTATATTAGCATCTATTATGGATGAGTTTCACCAATCATTTGTTGAAGGAAGAAATGGAAATATTGGTGATGTATTATTAGACTCAAGTGGTTCATTAATCGGTTCTTATTTAGTATGCAGGTTTTATCTATTTAAAGAATCTCTTAAGTCACATTAATTTTATAATTTAATAAAAGCAAAGAAGAAAGTCTTTGCTTTTATTGTCTCACTGAATGACTGAGGTATAATTTTTACTTTTTATGGAATAATTAACTTAGTAGAGGTGATGACGAATGAATAAAGAAGACGAAATATATGTATATTATTTAATTAGTCAAAACCTAAAAAGAATTAGAAAGATGAAAGGTTATACTCAAGAAAAATTAGCAGAAGAATCTACTTATTCAGTTGGATTTATTATGAATATAGAAAGTAGCAAATATACTCAGACATTTTCTTTAGGTACTCTGTGGAGATTTTCTAAAGTTCTTGGGTGTGATATAAGAGAGTTCTTTAAGCCACTTGAGGATGAAGATTAGAATTCGCCACCATCACGTTTGAATTCGCGATAGAGCTTAGTTATAGCTCTTTTTTCTATTCTTGAAACATATGAACGTGATATGCCAAGTAATTTAGATATCTCTTTTTGCGTATATTCATCGCTTTCAAATAGGCCATATCTTTTTATAATTATTTCTTTTTCTCTTTTGTTTAAAACATTTAAATACTTGTTTAGTTTAGATAAATTATCTTTATTATGGATAAACTCAGGTAACTCTTTATTATTAGATTTGATTACATCTATTAGATTAATTTCATTACCGTCTTTATCATAACCAATAGAATCATTTAAAGAGACATTGTTGTTATTCTTTTTATTACTTCTAAAGTACATCAATATTTCATTTGCTATTATATCGTGATGGAAACTTATTTGTAAGTTATAGTAATAGTATTATCATCTACTTTTATATTTTCTATAATTAAATTGATATAATATTTCTTTGTCTTAGTATCAATTTTTCCTATGTATGATTTATAATTACTTAAAATAAAATCTAATGTTATTTCTCTTTTTGTAGTTAGTTTTGAAATACTCATATCAATTTCTTTATTTTTATTTTCTAAATCGATTATTTCTTTATTTATTTTAGGTATTATACTTGCATCAAGATATTTGATTTTATATATTAGATTATTAATAGTTCTATTGTTGTTATTCTTTTCATTTATTAAGTTATCTATATTGGTCTTTTTAAGCCCTTTTAAACGTTCTTTTAACTTTTTAGTGAGAATATGTGTGTTTATATCCAAATTAATTATATGACTTAGTAATTCACTATCTAGATAACATCCATTTATATTCTTTTTGTTGCATAATTTACCTTTGCTTTTTTCTTTAAGTTCACATATATAATCAAAGATTATTCCATTTTTTTTATTGCTTCTTATTTTGGGGCGCATAGAAGAATTACATATTGGGCACTTTATTAAACCGGATAGTAAAGCAGGGGAGTTGTTCATTTTTCTATAACGCATATCTTTATTAGCATTTAATATTTTTTCTACTTTTAAAAAATCAGTACTAGTAATTATACCTTCGTGTCTACCAACTGCGACTATCCAATCTTTTATATCTTTTTTGTGTATCATTTTGTGATTGATATTCTTAGTTTTGTTATAGACCATTAGTCCTAGATTTTTATTATAGATGGTTTTGTTATCATACACTTTCGCATTTAAGGATTTGTAGTGAGAAAGTATTAATTCATCAGCTATAACATAGACAGGATTTGTAAGTATATTTTTAAGGCTAAAACGTGTATAATATAAGTTATTTTTGGAGTATATGTTATTATTCATAAGGTAAGTCTCTAGTTTAGTAAGAGATTTAAATTCGAGAAATTTATTAAATATTAATTTTATATTGTCAATATCTTTATCTTGAGTTAGATAATAATATTTAATAGACTTTCCATCTTTTCTTTTTAAAGTACCTTGTTTGCTTTTATATCCGGTTGGTGAACATCCTCCAAGCCAAACACCGGATTTAGCCATATTTAGCATGTTATCTTTTATACGCTCAGCAATAGTATTTCTCTCAAGTTCAGCAAATACTGATATCATGTAGGTCATTGCCTTACCACTTGGCGTAACTGTTTCAATATTTTCTGTTGCAGATATGAAGGTTAGATCATGTGTATCGAATAAATTCATAAGTTTTGCAAAGTCTTTAACATTTCTGCTGATTCTATCTAACTTATAAAATATAAGCACTTTTATTTTGTTGTTTTTTATATCATTAAGAAGATCTTTAAACTTAGGACGATTAATGTTATATCCTGAATAGCCTTCGTCTTCATAAATTAATATATCATCATCTTTAATGTCGGGAATACGGCTTTTTAAAACATTTTTACACAGTTCTATTTGATTTGTTGTACTTTCGCCAGTCCCTGTGAATTTTGACTTTCTTGAGTATATTGCATATTTTCTTGTTTCCATATTGCACCTCTTTATTATATACTGTAAACAATTAAAAAATATACGAAATATCGGCAAAAATGCCTGTAAAAGTGGTTGACACGTATTGTAAAATATGGTATCTTGGTTAGGTGTGTTCTGGTAAAATAAGCCAGATTCTGAAGGGGATGAGTAAATGATGAAAAAAGAATTAGAAATTGCAAAATTAAATATTGAACAACTACTCAAAAAAAGAAGTGAACTTTTTAATTTAAGAGAAAATGAAAAGATAAAGCTAATTGGAGAAAGAGATTTATCTACTTTATTTTCTATGCTTGTATATCTTTCAGATGAAAAGGTGAGAGAATTAAAAAGTGTATTAAATCAAGAAACTGATATAACAAAAGAGATATCTTCTATTAATAATGAATTAAAATCTTCAATTCATTATTTAGGTGAGCTAAAGGCTGACTTTGCAAATGAAATGCATTTGATTAAAAAAGGAACAGGAAAGAAAAGAACTTTTGTTAAAAATGGTAAACGTGTAAGTGTTCCAGAAAAGTCTTTTAATAAGTATATGGAACTTAGTAACGCAATTGCTGAAATAGATTCATTATGCGCATCTATTAACTATACCTTAAAAGAGAATGTTAAAACAAATTATAGAGTTTCTTATGATGATGTTAAGCATTTAAATGATGATGATAAATGCAAGTATTATGCTTCACTTGCTGCTTTAATAATGTGCGATGAAGTTAACAATCCTGCAAGTGTTAGTATAAATAAAGAAGTTTGTGTTGATGAAGAAAATTGTGCTGCTCTAATGGAATGTTACCATAATTATAGAAGAGTATCGCGTATGATAGCAAAGCGTGACAAGAAAGCTAATTTAAAAAATAAGTTTATGAAAAAATTTGCAAAAGCAAAAGATTTTGCTAAGTCTTTATTTGGGTTAAGAAAGGAGAGTGGAGTAAATATGGCTCTTAAGAAAAGTGTTGCAGTAGCGTCTTTATCTTTAGGCGTTATAGCTTCTTTAGCTTCTGGTGCTAGTGAATCTTCTTCTTTATCTAAATCTGCTTCTGCAGAAAAAATAGTGTCATCAATTGAAAATACAACTATTAAAAACTTTAATTATTATGATAATAATGATATAAGAAGTATTTTAGGAGAAAAGAAATTTAGTTATAATATTGTATCCGAAAATGTTCCAAGAACTACTATTCACGTTGTTAATAATATGCTTGGGGAAAATGATTTAAAGATTGGTAATAAAGATATGGCAACTTTAAATCGAGTAGGAGAGACGGTTTATAAAGTTGCATCTATTCAAGAAAACGAGGATATTCCATTGGATGAACGTGTTGAAGAAAACGCTTGTGAAATAATAGCTGTTGTACAGACGACTGATACAACACCTACAGAAGAAAATACAGTTCAAACCTTAGATGTAGCAACAAGTGAAATTTCTGCTGAAGAAAATGATTTAACAGTAAAACAAGTACAAGTTCCTGAAGTTGAAACAATTAAGTCTAATGATTTAATCGATTTTAGTGAGGAGGTATTAGATGATGCCTCTGTTGCTCCTGTATCTGCAGAACTTGCTAATGATGAAATAATTCCTGGCTTTCATCTAACATTTAATAATACAACTTATGAATTTAGTGAAGATGAGATTAAGGCTTTATATTATGTCGTTTTACATGAATGTAATGGCAGTTATCAAGACGCTTTAGTAGTTACTTCTATAATTATTAATAGAATTGAAGACCCTAGATATCCAGATGATTTAGTTTCCGTATTATCTGCTGAAGGACAATTTGTAGTGTGGGAGGATGTCTTAAAAGAAATCTCTAAATATGGAAGTGATTTTGAAATGAAAGAACCTATCTATAACGCTCTATATGATTGTTTGTATAGAGGCATTAGAAATAACGACTATGTTGAATTTAAAGCGTCATGGACATGTGATTATAGCACGACTGGAGAACTAAAGGTTCAAATAGCTGAAAATGGCAATAAGTGTCATAATTTAGCCGTAAGCTTAGATAGAACTAGTGAAGAAGAAATGGAAGAAGTTCAAATAGATGGTAATGGGTCACTACTTGATGAAACTGAAGCTAAAACTCTTTCATTGAGCTTATAAGATAATAGCGATATTATCTTTTTTTATGCATAATTTTTAATAGGTGATATTATGGTGATATGTGAAACAAATTCTTATAATGAAGAGAGTGTTATATTATTTCATTTAGAATTAATAATGTTAATGCTTGAATACTATAACTTAGGGATTACTGAAGTTAACGAATTAATAAAAAATGGAAACAATAGTTTCCAATAGGTTAATATAGCATTTTCAATACATCTGGCAACATAGGTTGTGAGTTTATTATTTTTATCAATTTTAAAAGAATCAATTCCCTTTATTAACCCAATTGTACCAATACTAATTAGATCATCATTCATTTTCTCGATACAATCGAACTTTTTTACAATGTGTGCTACCAATCTTAAATTATGTTCAATTAATTTAGAACGTGCTTCTTTATCTCCTTCTTGCATACGAGTGAGCAAGAGAGATTCTTCTTCTTTTGATAATGGGCTAGGAAAAACATTAATAGAGTATGACCCCATAAAAAAAGATAATAGATTAACTAAATGAATAAAAAATAACATTAAATCACCTAGTATATTCTATTAGTCTTTATTCGACATTATTCTCTCAAATAAGCTTTAATTTTTAAATATTTTTTTTATTTTCCTAGCGTGTATTACTTTTCTTTTATTGGTGCCTCCCGTACCAGAACAAGTGGATAGGGTAAGTATTCTATCATCTTTTGTTAAATTTACATTAAAGTTCCGAATGCTTCGTTTTTTTATTGTATCTAAAAATGTTGTAAACTCATCATCCGACAAGAAGCTAGTTTTTATGTAATATTCTTCTTTAGTAATGGTATAGTAACTAAATATTTCATATTCGTTTATATTATTATTGGCATCTATTATCTTTATAATTGCATTATCCTTGTTTGTAAAGAAGTCTTTTTTCCAGATATCATTTAAGGATCCGAACATAGTTTTATCAAGCATTGAGTGACCAAATAAAACGACATTTCTATCATCAAAAGATGAACGATTTCTGTGATCCATAAAAATTGAACCAGCTTGATTATATTTTTTATCAAAAGATTTATCTAAATAGTATGTATTAGTAGTTGTTTGAACAATGGGGTAGTTAATCTTACCATTATTGCCGTATATCCATCCGACTGTATCACGATTAATCTTAAGCAGCTTAGGGAAGTCAATTTTTATTTTTTCTTCCTTAGTTTTTTCATCGATTTCAATTGCATAGACATTATCTATAAGATTTTTAGTACTTTTAGCATTAGTATGTAAATCTATAAAAAAGAAAGAAATCTTTGTTGCTGCTGTTATGAATATAGCTGTTAAAATAACGATAAGAAAGTTTCTTAATGTTAGCTTTTTCTTAATTTTTTTTATCATAGTATTAAATTAAAGAAATAGCTTATGCTATTTCTTTGCTTTTATTTTTTAAAATATATGCTAGAGCAGAAGCAGATACGATTGACATTATTGCATATAATATAACATTCATTGAAGATGTTTGAACGTTGTTGTCTGCATTCTTTTTAGCTTCATTGTTAACAACTAATACATATTCACTGCAGTGCGTTAATGGGAATGTTACATAGCCATCAATTACAGTAATATTTTCAACTACTTTTTCAAGTTCGTTCTTTTCTTGGTTATAGTAATATAAATCTAGGTTATCTTCATTTTTAAAATTATTTCCAACATTTAATCTAATTGATGTTCCAGTTGGAAGAGCACCAGAATGTTTAAAGTCTATTTTTAAAGAAGGCATACTTGCTGGTACTAAAGAGTTTATTTTATCTTTGTTTTCTGTTTCTCCAATAACAATATCTAAATTAATATTTAATGTTGTATCATTTTCTGTCATTTTATTTCCATCAAATGTCCATGCATATATTAGTGTATTATTTTTTGTGTTTTCATATGTTGTGGAAACTTTATTGTCTTTAAGAGTCTTTAATATATTATCTTTGCTTTCAATTTTATTCTTTTCTGGAACTTGGGCAGTTAATGGAGCATTAACTAAAGCATCCATTTCTTTCATTAGTTCTTCTAATGTTTTTCCTGCAAATGTAATTGAACCAACTGGAATATAGATATCTGTTTCGGGATTTATATTTGTTGAATTATAGGCAAATTCCATTTTGTTTGCATCACCTATATATGGTGTTATATGAGGATATTTTTTCTTGTATTCGTTCATAAAACTTTCATATACTGAAGTGTCATTATTTTTAGCATAGCTATTGTTTTTTACAACAGTAAGGTTTCTTATTCCACCATCAATTACTTCATAATCGATTTCTTCATTGCATATCATATCTTCTGTTTCCCAGTTAGCTACGATATTAATTTTTTCTTGTTCAAATAATTTCTTCTCGCCATAATAGTATAGTTTAGTTCCTTTTGGTAGAGTTCCTTCAAAATTAATTGGAGTAGATGCGTCATATTCTTCTTTTGTTGATGGGTTTTCTAGAGTAGTGATTCTAAATTCTGCACTATGAACAGCTGGCATTTCACTTAATGATTTATCATAGAACTCAACAAAGAATGTTCCTAGATTAACATCTTCTTTTAATGTGAAGTATATTAAACTAAATGGACTATTTTCACCTTTTTGTCCGTAATTTATGTAGACATTTTCAAGTAAACTAGATTCGTTTCCTTCAGCTTTAACAATAGGTGATAAGATAAGCATCCCGATAACTAGTAGAAATGCTAGTACAATATTCTTTCTTCTCATATAATAATTTCCTTCTTTCTTAATACTTAACTACAATAATTAATATATGCGTGTTCGAGATTAAGTATATGTTCATTTTAACATAGAAAAAATTTACCTGTAAAGAGATTTTTATGAAAAAAATCAAAAAAATTTTACACAATTTAAAAAAACACGTGTAAACGCACTTGAATGATACAATTTTATAATATATAATTTTGATAGGTGATTTTTTATATGAAGAGTAAAAATTTCGTTTTATATTTTATGGTAATAGTAATGGCTTCATTCTTTTTAATTCCAAATGTTTATGCGACTTGTCCTTTAGGAGAGGATGTTACTAAAGATTTGTATGGTGTATTAAAGATATTTCAAATAATTGCTCCTATTTTATGTATTGCTTATTCAACTTTTGATGTTATAAAAACTGTTTCTAAGGGAGATGCAGAAGCTGAAATGAAGAAAGTTGCTCAAAAGTTTGGTAAAAGGCTAATATATACAATTTTACTTTTCTTCTTACCAATTCTTGTTGATCAAGCAATGCAAATTGCAGATGTGTGGGGAGTTAATGGTACTTGTGATTTAACGGCTCCGGAAGTAGAATCTGAATAATAATAGGTGAAATACCTATTATTTTTTTTCTGTTTTTGATATAATTGGTTTAAATGATGGAAGGTGTTCTTGTGTTAGAAAAATTAGTGCCTGATAAATATTTTAAAAGTATTTATGATATTAATTATAAAGCATTAAAAGAAAGTGGGATTAAGTGTTTGATATTTGATATATCTAATACATTAGAGTCAGAGACGACACTTACACCATCAAGGAAAGTCAAAGATTTATTTGAAGATTTAAAGGATATGGATTTTAAACTTATACTTATGAGTAATGGACTTAAAAAATATGTTATACCTTTTAAAGAACTTTTGTGTGTAGATTCTAGTTATCTTACTTTTAAACCATTAAGAAATAAATATAAAAAGGTCTTAAGTATATTTCATTATTCGTGTCATGAAGTGGCTGCAATAGGAGATCAATTATTTTTTGATATACTTGGCGCTAATAGAATGCATTTTACATCTATTTTGGTTAATCCAATAAGCACTGATGAGTTTGCTGTTGCTAAGTTAAATAGAAAAATTGAAAATATTGTTATAAATAAATTGACAAAGAAAGATTATTTTAAGAGGGGAAGATATTATGAATAAAATATGTTTTGGATGTGGGGCAAAGTTGCAGAGTCATTCTAAAGACAATCCTGGTTATATTCCTGCAAGCAAGTTGGATAGTTCAGTTTATTGTATGAGATGTTTTAGAATGATTCATTATGGTGAAAGTAATAAAACTAATACTCCAAAAGATGCAAAAGAAATAGTTAATAAGATTAATAAAGATAATCGCTTTGTTATATTTTTAGTTGATTTTTTAAATATTAATGATGAAGTTATAAAAATATTTAAGTCTATAAATCAAAAAAAGATGTTAGTTGTTAACAAGTGCGAATTGATGCCTAAACATATTAAGAAAGAAAGAGTTCGTGAGTTTCTAAAGAAACATTATGACATAAAGGATGTAATTAAATTAAAGGGTGGTACGAATACTCATGGTGCAAAAAGTGTGCTTGCATATTTAGAAGATGAAGGAATAAAGGAAGCTTATATAGTTGGTATGTCTAATTCTGGTAAGTCAACTTTAATTAATGATTTAATTAATCTTGAAAACTCCAGTGTTGCTAAAACTACAGTTAATAACAAAGCAAATACTACAGTTGATTTTATAAGAGTAAAAATAAACGATAATCTAACGTTGATAGATTCGCCTGGAGTAATCTTGAGCCATTCACTTAATCATGATTCAAGTGGAAGAAACATAATAGCATATAGCATGAATATGAAAGAATGTGAAACTGTTTCTTTATTAGACAATTCTTACTTTTTAAAATTTGATTCTAAAACACCTATTGTTTTTTATACGAATCAAAATAGTAAAAAAGCAATTAAGAAGTATTTTAAAGCGGCTCCAAACTTAGTTAATACAATTGAGATTAATGAAGAATATGTTGATATCGTTATTTATGGCATTGGTTTTGTTACTGTAAAAAAGAAATGCACTGTTACAACAAATATAGATGCTTCTTTTATTGAAGTAAGACCAAGTATGTTTAAGAGTATAGTATGCGAGATTGGTGGGCAAGATGAGTAATATAAAAGTTATGAGTGAAGGGCTTGCAAATAAGATAGCAGCTGGCGAAGTGGTTGAAAGAATATCTTCGGTAGTAAAAGAATTAGTAGAAAATTCAATTGATGCTAAAAGCAAGTGTATAAATGTTGATTTAGTAGATTCTGGAACAAAATCAATTAAAGTGACTGATGATGGCATTGGTATGGATCATGATGATGCTGACCTTTGTTTTTTAAGACATGCAACATCAAAACTATTAAAAGAAGATGATTTATTCTTTATCAATACTTTAGGGTTTAGAGGTGAAGCTATTCCTTCTATTGCGTCTGTTTCTAAGGTTGATTTAAAAACTAGTCAAGGTAGTGCTGGAACTCATATAGTTATTCATGGTGGAGAAAAAGTTGTTGATGAAGTCAATAATGCGAGAAAAGGTACTATTATGGAGGTAAGTGACTTATTTTATAATACGCCAGCAAGACTTAAGTATTTAAAAAGTGATTCAACTGAACTTGCTAATGTTACATCTTACATAGAAAAACTTGCTTTGTCTCATCCTGATATATCTTTTTCTTTGACTAATAATGAAAAAAGAATCGTCTTTACAAGTGGGTCAGATGATTTACTTAAGACGATTCATGAGATATATGGTTATTCCGTTAGTTCTAATATGATTGAAGTAAATTTAAGTACAGATGATTATGATGTATATGGATATATATGCAAACCAGCAATTTTAAAGAGCAATAGAAATCATATGACGACTATTGTTAATGGAAGATGCGTAAAAAATGCCGAAATTAATAAAGCCATTAATGATGGATATTTTACTTTTAAACCAGATATTAAATATCCTGTGGTTGTCTTAAAAATTGAAACTGATCCGACTTTAATAGATGTTAATATTCATCCAACTAAACAAGATATTAAATTTTCTAAAATTGATGTATTAAAAAATGCTTTAACGGAGGGGATTTCATCCTCTTTAAAAAAAGCATTACTTATTCCTAAAATTGAAGTTAAAACACCAGAAGTTTATTATAATGAAATAGCTATGCCAGAAGTTCATGAGGAAGAAGAAACTTATCAAGAGAGTGTTCAAGCGACATTTGACTTCAAGGAAACGTTTGAGAGTGCCAAACAGGAAGTTGTTGATGCAAGTAGTGATGATGTCTCTGAAAATGAATTAATAAAAAAATTAGAACTATATCCTGCTGGTATAGTGTTTGGAACATATATCATCGCTCAAAATGACGAAGGAATGTATTTGATAGATCAGCACGCAGCACAGGAAAGAATTAATTATGAAAGGGTTTTACATGCACTTGATTCTGATAAAATATACACGACATCTCTCCTTATACCTATAACGATTGAACTTTCTTCTTCTGAATTTTTAAAAATCAAGGAAAATATGAGTGTTTTAGAGAGTCTTGGGTTTAAAATAGAAGAGTTTGGTGTTAATACATTTATTGTTAAAGAACATCCAACATGGTTAAGAGTAGGATTAGAAACAGAGAGTACAAGAAAGATATTTGATATTATAATAGAAGGTAAACATCTTTTTGATAGAGTTAAGTTCCAAGATCATATTGCTGCTACGATGGCCTGCAAGATGAGCGTAAAGGGAAATGAAGCAATAACTCTTGAACAGGCAGAAGAATTACTTGGAGATTTAGTTTTATGTGATAATCCTTATAACTGTCCTCATGGAAGACCAACTATTATTAAGTTTACTAAGTATGAACTTGAAAGAATGTTTAAAAGGGTTATGAATTAATCCTTTTTTTGCTTTTTTTGCTTTTTGACTTTTTATGAGGTTTTTGCTATAATATGTGCAATTTTTAGGGGGATAATTATGGAAATAAAAGAAACTGATAGTCTTAGTACACTAGAGTGGAAAAGAGCTGTACTTGCAGATACTCTTGCTTCATCTAATTTGGCAAATATTATTGATGCTGCTAAGAATTCTTTAGATTCACGTGTTGAGTTTAAAAGAAAAATAAAATCAACTATGATAGAAGTTGAGGTATATCGTGATTTAGAATTAAGAAAAATGTATCAAGCTTCTTTTCTTGAGGCAACTTTTGAGGACCTTGCCGCTATAGAAAGAGATAGAGAAAAAATAGTGCGCAGTCAAAGTTGGCTTTCACAAATTATGGGGAGAAATAAGAGTGAATTAGAAGATTTAAGAAACTTATATGCTTCTAAACAAGAAAAGTGCTATGATCAATTAAAAAAAGATGATTTACTTTACGTAAGCGCAGATGATACGATAATTCCTGTTGATAATTTTATGGATATTTTTTCAAAAGGGATATTGAAACAAGAAATTTTACCATCTAGTGTGGTATCTGAATTATATGCTATAAATGGGAAATTTCCTTTGATAGATGAAAAAGGTAAAAGCTTAAGTGATGACATATGCGAACTAATGGATGCTTACAGCAAAATTTCATTCAATCTTGGAGAACTTTATAAAGGTGTTTTAAAAGATAATGAACCTTATAGATTTTTAAAAACGCATTCTCGTGTTGCAGAATTAAGAAAAGAACATTTTAATGCTTATTTATGCTTAAATAATATAATTAATAAAATGGGACTTGTCGATGAAAGTGTATGCGAGTTTGCAACAAAAGATGAAGGTGTATTAGATAAGATTACAGCAACTGGATTAACTCTTGATGAAGTTACTGAAGATGGATTAAAGGCTGCTGTTTCTGCCTTGGATGCAAGAATTAGTGAATTAAGTGAACAAAATAAAACTGACATTGTTGAAGCAATCGATTTAGTGCTTGGAGAAATCAAAAAAGGAATTGATATTCTTGAAAATGCAAGAAAATCCTTTATGAGTGAATCTGAGACTGTTGAATGTGAAAATTCTGAATCACAAAAACAAAGAAAATTATAGATAGGAAGTGTTTAAACACTTCCTTTTTTTATTACTTTGTAAATATGTGTAAATATAAAAGAATTCCACGTATTTATGTTGAAAATGGTGGGAGTGAGTAGTATACTCATTATAGACAGTGGAGATAAGTGGAAGAAAGTGGGGAATTCCAATGCTAATGGGTGAGTTTCATCATAATATTGATGAGAAGAACAGATTAGTAATCCCAAGTAAGTTCAGAAGTGAACTAGGCGAGGTATTCATCGTAACTCGTGGACTTGATGGTTGCTTATTTGTTTATTCAAAAACTGAATGGTCAAAAATAACTGACAAATTAAAGACTTTACCATTTACGCAAGCGAACGCTCGTAAATTCACTAGATTCCTATTATCTGGCGCTATCGAAGCTGAACTCGATAAATCGGGTCGAGTTGGCATTACCTCACACTTGATCGAATACGCCGGTATAACAAAAGAATGTGTTATTATCGGCGCGAACGATCGCCTTGAAATATGGTCAAAAGATTCATGGGATAAATTCATGGAAGATAATAACGAAGAATTTGCTGAAATAGCAGAAAATTTATTTACAACAGGTGATTACAATGCATTATAGTGTTTTATTAGATGAATCAATTGATGGATTAAATATACAAGAAAATGGCATCTATGTTGATGGTACTTTAGGATATGGTGGACATTCAGAAGAAATATTAAAGAAACTTAAGGACGGACATCTATATGCTTTTGACAACGATATAGACGCTATAGAATATAGCAAAAAAAGACTTAATAAGTATAAAAATAAGGTGACATTTATCCATTCTAACTTTGAAGATTTGAAAGAAAAGTTAAATGAATATCAAGTTTCAAATATTGACGGATTGATTCTTGATCTTGGATTTTCTTCCCCACAAATAGATGATCCAAGCAGAGGCTTTTCATTTCAGAAAGATGCAAGACTTGATATGAGAATGAATAAAGAACAGAAGCTGTCAGCTTATGAAGTTGTAAATGAATATAAGGAAGATGATTTAACAAAAATATTTTACAAGTATGCTGAAGAAAAGTATTCAAAAAATATTGCTAGAAATATAGTTAAGAATAGACCAATTGAAACGACGCTTGAGCTTGTGGATGTTATAAAGAAAAGCGTCCCCACTAAATATGCGCTTACAAGACATCCTGAACGAGTTATATTTCAAGCGATTAGAATTGAAGTTAATCGTGAACTTACGGTTTTAGAAAGAGTACTACCTGATGCAATTGATATGCTTAAGTTAGGCGGTAGAATAAGCGTTATTACATTTCATTCTTTAGAAGATAGAATTGTTAAACAGACGTTTAAAAAATATTCAGAAGTAGAAAAGATAGTAAGTGGTTTACCAGTAATTCCTGATGAGTATAAACCAAAAATAAAATTAATAAATAAAAAACCTATTTTACCGAATGAAAAAGAATGTTTGGAAAATAGTAGAAGTAAAAGTGCAAAATTAAGAATAATTGAAAGGGTTTGATTAGTATGAAAAAAACAACTGCACCAAAGTCACATGTTAAATTTAGAAGAGGAGAGAAATTTATTTTATTTATAATTGGAGTGTTTGCATTGCTTACTCCAATCTCAATAGTTTACTCTTATGCAAGTCTTTCTAGTTCGAATATAGAAGTTGAAAAATTAAAGAAAGAAATAGAAAAACAAGAAAATGTCAATGCAGGAATGCAAATGCAAGTTGACGAACTAGCAAGTCTATCCAATATTCAAGATATTGCAAAAGCCTATGGATTAAGTTATAATAATGATAACATTATAGTAATAAGATAGAAGGTTTTAATTATGAAATATACTAACAACACAATACGAATAAATTATCTTTTTATTTTGAGTGTTGTTATTTTATTTTGTATTTTTATTGTTAAACTTTCTTATGTTGCTTTAAATGATGAAGTTGAAGGAACTAATCTTGCTGAACTTGCCAGAAATAGAAGTACAGGTACTCGTGTTTTACGTGCTGAACGTGGTAAAATTTTTGATAATGCCGGTGAACTTCTCGCTCAGAATGTTAATAGTTATAAGATGATAGCATATTTAAATGAAGCAAGAACAACGGATGAGAGATTCCCTAAACATGTTGTTGATAAAGAGGGTACTGCTGCTGCATTAGCAAAAGTACTTAATGATAACGGAATAGAAACAACAGAGAAGTACTTACTAGATTTACTTAATCAAACTGGATTATATCAAACTGAGTTTGGTCGAGTAGGTAATGGACTTACAGAGAATGTAAAAAGACAAATAGATGCCCTTGATTTACCTGGGATTGACTTTGTTAAAACTAGTAAGAGGTATTATCAAAACGGTAATTTTGCTTCGTATATAATTGGTTATGCGAAAACTTATGAGACTGCTGATGGACCTAATACAGTTGGCGAACTTGGAATTGAAGGCTACTGTGATCGTTATTTAAAGGGTACTGATGGTTCTGTAGTCTTCCAAAAAGATGCTTATGGATATCAGATGGCAGGGGACGATAAGATAACTTATACCAAAGAAGCATTAGACGGGTATGATGTTTATTTAACTTTAGATAAACAAGTGCAGATATTTTTAGATAACGCTGTTGAAGAATTGAAGAAATTTAATCCCGAGTGGATAACTTTAACTATTGCTGACGCTAAGACTGGCGCTATTATAGGTTCATCTACTAGTCCTTCATTTAACCCAAATACATTAGATATCACGGAGTATAAAAATCCGTTAATAAGTTTTACTTACGAACCTGGAAGTACTATGAAAATATTTTCATTCATGTCAGCTATAGAAGACCCTGATGGAAAATATAATGGAGATGAGATTTATCATTCTGGTACTATAAACGTAGCTGATTATACAATAAAAGACTGGAATAAATATGGTTGGGGAAATATCTCTTTTGATACAGGATTTACTTATTCATCAAATGTTGCTGCCGTAAAACTAGCACAAAGATTAGGAAAAAGAAAACTAACTGAATACTATGAAAAGTTAGGATTTGGGAAGAAAACAGATATTCAACTTGCTAATGAAGCATCAGGTGACTTGAGTTTTGACTATGAAGTTGAAGTTGCTTCAGCTTCTTATGGGCAAGGTATAACTGTGACTCCTATTCAAATGATACAGGCTCTTACAACTATCACTAATGATGGTACTGTTTTAAAGCCATATATTATTGATAAAATAGTTGATCCCAATACAGAAGAAGTTGTTTATCAAGGAAAGAGAGTTGAACTTGAAAAAGTTTATTCAACGTCAACAGTTAATAAAATAATCGATCTTATGGACAAGACAGTAAACTCTGATGATCCAGTTGCTACAGGTAAAGTTTATGCGACTCCAGCTGTTAGATTAATTGGTAAAACAGGTACAGCAAACTATGTTGGTGAAAATGGAAAATATGTTACAGGAACTTATAATACAATTAGATCGTTTGCAGGAGTATTTCCTAAAGAAAATCCTGAGTATATTATTTATGTTGCTCAAAAAGATTTTAAAGGTACCGGAAAAGATATTGGTAATGTCATAAAAAAACTTGTTGAGAGTGTTGCAAAATATCGTAATCTTGATGAAAGACCTAGTGATAAAGATGAAACAAAAATTGTAACGGTTGGTAATTATTTGAATACATCTTTAATTTCTAGTCAATCCAAGCTTACTAATCTTGGTATTACTCCAGTAGTAATTGGAGATGGAACTACTGTAATAAGTCAGTATCCTAAGAAGAATACTAAAGTGTCACAAAAATCAAAAGTGTTTTTACTAACTAATGGTAAATCTCAAGTTATGCCAGATATGAAGGGATGGAGTAGCAGTGAGGTAACAACATTTGCAAGTATCTTAAATATACCATTAACCATTAATGGTTATGGATATGTAGCATCGACAAATATTCCACCAGGTGGTATAATTGATTCAACTACGGAACTTGTAGTTGACTTAGTTAATATAGATGCTGGTTCGCTAGTTAGTTAGGAGAATATTAATGAAAAACGTAAAAAAAGAAGATAAAAAAGAAGAAAAAGTAGTAGCTAAGAAGATGAAAAACTTTTTTAATAATCCAACGCCTTTAATTATAGTATTAATTGCTATTATATGTGTTCTTTTATTATTTATTTCAAGAATGAATACAAAGTCAAAAATATATGTTGGAGAAATTGATAAGGACGGATTGCAAGTTGCTAATGTTCATTATTTTACAAATAATGATATGAATTATTTTTATTCATCAACTCCACTTTATGTTGGGGATTTGAAAGATAAAGGTGTTTATTCTTATCAAATTGGTTATTATGTTGAAGATAAGAACGGTAAGACTTATGAGTTTGCTACACGTAGCAAGGATTCTACTACGAAAGCAAAATTATCTGAGGTGGTAGAAGAACTAGGCGGTTGGAATTTTGCTGAATCATATAATAAACAATATTTTTTCTCGCCAGAAGTTATAGCTAATATGGATAACTTACATTTTGTAATAAAAGCTAGTACTTCAAAAGATTCTAAAGAAGCTGATATTAGCTTAGACTATAAAGTTAATTTAACAAAGATATCTAAATAAGATATCTTTTTATTTGCAAATAAAAAAACATGCTATATTAGCATGTAATTTTTAAATGGTGACCCGTACGGGATTTGAACCCATGAATGCATGCGTGAAAGGCATGTGTGTTCAACCACTTCACCAACGGGCCATGTCATGATATTACTATAAATATTAGGTTTAGTCAATAAATTATACTTATTTATGTAAATAAAACTCTTCTTTTGTGTTATAATGTTCTTAGAGGTAGAAATATGGAGCGTTTTAGAATACTAAAGAATATAAAACTTGGTGATTATGGACATTTTTTAATTTTAGTTTTTATACTAGATTTCTTTTTAGTTTCTAATTTACTTAGAATTGACTCTAGTTTTTCTAGTTTAGATGCAGGTATTAAACTTGATATGGTAGGAGATGTTAATCAAGTTCTTTCTTTAAATGACGCTTATATTGATGAGGGCGTAAGAGTAAGAAATCACGATAAAGAGCTTACTATGGATGATGTTGATTATACAGTTGATAGTAATGTTGATGCTTCTGCTATTGGAGATTATCAAGTTAAATATCATGTTGTTTATGATAATAAGAATTATGACTTAGTCAGGAATGTTTCTGTTGTTGATAGAACTCCTCCTGAACTTGTTATATTAACTTCCAGTGTAAGTAGAAATGAGTGTGGTAATAATTTAAAGTATTATGCTGTTGATAATTACGACGGAGTACTTACAGATAAAGTAAATGTAATAGAGGAAGATGGCCAGTTTAGATTAAGTGTCAGTGATTCATCGGGAAATGAAACAATTAAGACAGTTCCAATAAGTACAGAAGTTAATGATTATGTCTTGGAATTAAATGGAACATTTTATACTTATGTTCCTTTAAATGGAAATTACACTGATGAAGGAGCGACAGTAACAAATATTTGTGGTGTAAATCAAAGTATGGAGTATACGGTTGATGGTGGAGTTGATACAACTAAATCTGGGACTTACACGGTTAATTATCGTATTCCTGGGGTAGATGCTTATCAGAGCAGAAAAGTAGTCGTTTATGATAAAATAAATGATGAAGTTAAGCAAAGTGACGAAGAAAAAGTAATTTATTTAACATTTGATGATGGTCCTGGCATATATACAGAAGAATTACTTAATATACTGGATAAATATGATGTTAAAGCGACCTTCTTTGTAACTGCGCAATTTACTAAGTTTTTGCCACTCTTAACGAGAGAGGCTGAAAGTGGACATACTGTTGCACTTCATACTAAGACACACAATTGGAATCTTTATAGGAGTTTTGAAAATTATTATAAGGATTTTACAGATATGAATAAAATAATTGAAGAGTATACTGGCAAAAAAACTAAATTATTTAGATTTCCTGGAGGAGGATCTAATACTATAAGTAAAGGTAAAAGTACTGGTGTTATTAATTATATTGCTTCAAAAATGCAAAGTGGAGGATATACATACTTTGATTGGAATGTAGATTCAGGAGATGCAGCTGGAGCGAATAGTAAGAAAATATATGATAATGTAATTAATGGTGTAAGTTCAAGAAATTATTCTGTAGTACTTATGCATGATATAAAAAGGCCAACAATTGACACTATTGAAAGTATAATAGTTTGGGGACTTAACAATGGCTATACATTTAAGACATTGTCCAGTGATTCTCCTACTGTACATCATCATGTCAATAATTGATTGCTTATTTACAGTTTATAATATATAATTAAATTGTAATGGTGATGGAGGTATTAGTCATGCCAAAGAAAGATGAAGTAAAGATTTCTAAAAAAGCAAAAGAAGAGATGACAGAACAAATTATAGAAGAAATTAATTCTACTGTAAAAAAAGATGTTATTGATTCTGTTGTAAGTGATATAAAGTCGGAATTTAATAGAGAATATAAGGATTCTATAAAAGAAGATATAAAAAAAGATATAGTTGATGATATAAAAAAAGATATAGCAAAAGAACAAAAGAAGTTGAGTAGATCAAAAAGTTTTAAAATATTTAGATTATACTTGTATTTACTTATAGTTGTTGCTGCTCTTTGTTATCTTTTATATAGACTATATGAGACTGATACTTTAACTGTGATAGATAAATCATATACGCGCAAACCAACTACTACAGAAGTTACTACTACTGTAGAAAGAACTACAGAGGTAGTAAAAAACAGTGAATACTATATTAAGAATTATGGATATTTATTGGATAATGTTAAAATAAGTAATTATGATTTAGTAAAAAATGGTGTTGAAGTTAATAATATGCAAATAAGTGATAAGTTAATCCTTGCTTATGCTAATGTTGATAAAACGAAGATTCAAATGGATGGTGTAATACATTCATTAAAAGAAGAAGACTTAATAGATGCTTATAAGAATGTGTTTGGAGAGAGTGACGGGTATTCACAAAGTAATTTTACTTCTAATGGTTTAAATTATGTTTATTCAAGCTCTAATGGTGCTTATATGGCTATTGGAGAAGAAGTGGAAGACAATTATATTCAAAATATAATAACAAATGGACGTGAAGAAGAAGATATTATTACTTTAGAAGCAAGAGCTTATGTTGTTAAAGACAACGCTATATATAATCCAAATAATATGAATTATCGAATTATGACTATGAACGATGGAACTGATATATCTAGAGTTCAAAATAGATTATTAAGTGTTGAATATAATTTTAAGAAAGATGATTTAGGATATCATTTAACGTCTATTGTAAGAAAGTAATTGGGGATATCCTCAATTCTTTTTTTGTTTAGGAGATGAAGTGGTGAAGAAAATAATTGTAGTTTTATTGTCGGCTCTTATAATAGTTGTTAGTGTTAAAGGAATTATCCTTTTACTAGATCCACCAATTCATTATGCACTTGATAAAAAAAGTTCTTCGATAAGAAATGATGAAACTTATAATTTTGGTGAGCATTTTAAAACTTTTAGTGTAAGTGGTTTGCTTAAGTTTGATTATAATTCGGATGATTTAACTTTAAATTATGATGGGGCTAATTTAAAAATTAATGATAAATTAATTAATAATGTTTCATCTGTTTATGATTATTATGCTGTTTATGATAATAGTGTTCTAGTTATTTCATATGTTGTAGATGATGCATCTAATTTATATATATATAATTATCAAAAAAATCAAGAAAAGATAATAAATAAATATAAAGAGATGATACTTGATCAGAATTCTCCAATTACATTTGATGATGATGGAATTACTCTTAGTTTTACCAGTGTAAAAGACGATAAATACATAAAAAATGGAAAGAGTATATGTGATGATAAGAAAACGGATAGAGTAGTTTCTAAAACTGTTCTTTATAAATATAATAGTGATTCACTTTCTTTTGATGAAAGTAAGGTATTATATGATACAAGCCTACTTAACTATTTAAATAAAAAACATTTATGTAAAAAATGATAAATATACAAAATAAAAAACATGCTAATAATAGCATGTAATTTTTAAATGGTGACCCGTACGGGATTTGAACCCATGAATGCATGCGTGAAAGGCATGTGTGTTCAACCACTTCACCAACGGGCCTTAACAAAATGGTGGGCCTGGGGGGACTTGAACCTCCGACCTCACGCTTATCAGGCG
>CAYWFZ010000013.1:0-35029 GCA_964458035.1 uncultured Muribaculaceae bacterium
GTACTAGTTAATTTTATCAAATACTTAATCTTTTATCAAGTATAAAATAATAAAATGGTGTCCCCTTAGGGATTCGAACCCTAGACCCACTGATTAAGAGTCAGTTGCTCTACCAACTGAGCTAAGGAGACATTTCCTCTTAAGCACTTCTTAATTATAGCATAAATTTTAAAAAAATCTAGTCTAAAATATAAAAAATATACTAATTTTTGCTATTTTGAGGCTTGATTAATCATAATACTCTTTGGATATGGCTTTTTTTCGTCAGTTAAACCTAAAATATAATCAATTGGGACATTATAATAATCTGCAAGTTTTGTAAGTTTATCAATAGGTATAAGGCGTATACCTGTTTCATATCTAGAATAAACTACTTGAGATATATTTAACACTTTAGCAATTTGTTTTTGTGTTAAATCTCTGTCTTCTCTTATTTCTTTTAATCGATAGATATTCATATAGATATACCACCTTCTTTATACCTTTACTTTACTCTTATTTGTTGTAATTCGCTTGAATACATAACCGTTTGGTTATATAATTTGTATATAGAAGAATACTAATAGTAGGAGTGAATAAGTTTATGAAAAAGGGAAGAATATTGTTACTTGTACTTCTATTAACAATAGGTTTTGCAGCAGTAAGTACAACTTTTATAATAAATGGAACTACAAACATTGGATTCAATGAATTAGACTTTAATTCTAATGTAGTATTTACTAAAGCAGAAACTCTAACAGGAACAGCAGTAATTAATGGTGATGAAAAGAATATAGATTTTGAATCAATAAAACTAGAAAATATAAATCAAACTACAGCATTAGATTATTCCGTGACAAATAAAAGCAAAGAATATGATGCAAGTGTTGAAATTAAATGTGGATTAAAAGAAAAATATAAATCATATGAAGATTATTTAGATATAAACATGAGTTTAACAAGTCCATTTGAACTAATTGCAGGTGAAACAAAGAATGGAACACTTACAGTTAAATTAAAGAAAGCATTTAATGAATCTTTAGAAACTTCAGTAGAAATAAAATGTGAACTTATAGCAACTCCAATTGGAAGAGATACCTTAGGTGAAGAATATAAAGAAGTTTATCAAGATCCTGTACTAAATGGAGCAGACCCAGTACTTAAAGATGAGCTTATACCAGTAACTCTTGCTAATGATGGGACAGTAACCTATGCTGATGTATACAATGAGTGGTATAACTATACTAATAAGGAATGGGCGAATGCAGTAATCTTAAATGATGGAATAACACATGAGGTAGGGGATACAATACCAGAAAGTGATATCGAAAGTTACTTTGTATGGATACCAAGATATAGATATCAAATATTTGATGAAGGTAATTACACAACACATATAGGTAATGCAAAACCAGCGGAGAGTATAGCACATACAATTAATATAGAATTTGAAAATAAAGATGTGGATTCATCAAATGGTAAGGTAAAAGATGCATGGTTAACACATCCAGCATTTACTAACTTTGATGTGAATGGCATTTGGATAGGAAAGTTTGAAATAAGTAATAATGGGACAACTATTCAAGTAAAACCAAATTTACCTGCTTGGATAAATGTTAATATAAAGACATTCTTTACAACAATGAAATCATATAATACAAATTTAGATTCGCATATGTTAAAGAATACAGAATGGGGAGCAGCAGCCTATCTTTCACATTCAGTCTATGGGATTAATGGAGAAATTAGAATAAATAATAATTTTGATCATATAACAGGATATTCCAGTGTAAACGCGCCAACTTGCCATACTGCAAGTAGCACTTCTTGTAATCAATTTGGAACCGATTTGAGCATAACACAACCGTATAATACAATAATTGGATATAAAGCTAGTACAACTGGAAATATTACTGGAATATATGATATGTCGGGTGGTGCTTCAGAATATGTTGCTGGATACATTGATGGAAGTCCGGGAGATAGTGGATTCACAGTAGACGAATTGAATTCAGAATCTAAATATTTTGATAAGTATGCAAGCAATAGTTCACTAACCTCATTTAGTAATAGAATATTGGGAGATGCAACAGGAGAGATGGGACCATTCTATCAATATTATGATGATGATGGTGGTTTAAGATATCACAATAATTGGTATAGTGATTATTCGTATTTCGTATTTCCTTCAGAACCTTGGTTTCATAGAGGAGTTGAAAGTCACTTTGGTGTTACTGCGAGCCAGTTTGCTTGTCATCACTTAACAGGCGGTGCTCATTATTCTACTAGTTCTCGTTTAGTTCTTGCACCAACTAATTAATTATTATAGTTACTTAAGTACACATTATGGTGTACTTTTTTTCTTCTTATGATAAAATAAATATATGGTGGTAGTATGAAGAATTGTTTTCTTATTGTTAATTATAATGATTATAAGTCAACTAAACATCTTATTGATAATATTAAGAACTATAAGTGTTTAGATGAAATTGTTATTGTTGATAATTATTCTAGGGAAGACCAGATTGAATTACTTACAACTATGAAAGAAAAAAACGTAACTGTTTTATTTAATGAAAGTAATTTAGGTTATAGTGGTGCTATTAATGTTGGTGCTAAGTATTTAATTGATAAATATAAAAAATGTAATATTATCGTTAGTAATTCGGATATTGTAATAATGTCTGAAGAGGATTTGTCTTGCATGATTAAGCACTTAAATAAAAAAGAAATTGGTATAGTTGGTCCGCAGATTTTAGAACGAGGTTTTATTTTAAAGGGTAGAAAAGACGTTTCTATTAATTATGACATTATGTCTGTTACGCCAATCATTAAGAATTTTATTAATAATGATAAACTTAATTATGATGATTCTTTTTATAAAGAAAGTACTAGTTTAGTAGATGTTATATCAACTTGTTTTTTCATGATATCAAGTGAAACACTTGCTAAAATAAATTATATGGATGAAAATGTTTTTCTTTATTATGAAGATTTTATTATGTGCAATAAAATAAGAAATCTTGGACTTTCAGTTTTATTATGCAATGATGTTCGAATTAAGCATCTTTATTCTGTTAGTGTAGATAAGAACTTTAAAAATAAAAATAAGAAAAAAATGTTAAGAGATAGCATGATATATTATCATTCAACGTATCACAATATAAATTTTATACAAAAAAAGTTACTTAAAATATTATCTGATTTGGATATTATCTTGAGTAAAAAGAGGTAATTATGAAGAAAAAGTGTACTATACTTGCTTTAGATAAAGGATATGATGGGATTTCAGGAGAGATAATTGCTCTTGCAAATGCTTTAGTTGATTTGTATGATGTTCACTTGCTTTTTTTAAATAATTCAAATGAGGGTCTTTCTGTTAATCCTAAAGTGAATGTTACGATAAAGAATGTCGGTATTCTAGAAGGTAGAAAATTTTATACAGATTTATTTATGGATTCAGCAATTGTTTTATCCACCTCTAGTGAGTTTAGTAAATATGTTTTACGATATGCTAAATGTAAGCGAATTTTGTGGGAACACTATGAGACTACTTTAGCAAATCAGAAGTATTTATCAAAATTTGATTTGATAGTTGTACCAAATAAGAAATTAAAAAACTACTATTTAAAATATAATAAAAATACTTTGATTATAAATGATGGAATTGAGTTACCTAATGAGAAAGCCATTAGGAAAGGAAAAAACATTATATTTATCGGAAAACTCACAAAAGATAAAAGAATAGATTTATTGCTTGATATGTATAAAAATATTTCTATAGTGACACAAACTAGCTTGGTTATTATTGGATCTGGTGAGATGCGCAGTTTTTATGAAAATAAAGTAAAGAAAGACAATTTGAAAAATGTGTATTTTAGGGGATTATTAACTAAGGAAGAAGTGGAAAATGAATTACTTAATTCAGCTGTTTATGTTAATATGAATGAAAATGATTCGACAAATCTTTCAATGCTTGAAGCTATGAGTTATGGAGTACCAGTAATATCCTTTGATACTGAGGAGAGTTTATTTCCATTTATAGTTGATGAGATTAATGGATTTTTGATTAAAGGTCAGAATACAGAAATAATGTATGAAAGAATTAAAAGTCTTCTTGAGAATGAAGAGTTACTTGAATCTTTTAGTCTATGTGCTAAGGAAAAGTCTTTAGAGTTTGATATTTATTCTCTAAAAATAGAATGGCTTAAAATATTATAAAAAAAGAGAACTTGTTAATACTTGGTGTATTCTTTAAGTTCTCTTTTTAACTTCTTTTCTTCTCGTTTTTCAGCTTTTTCTAATTTTGAATATGATCCACTTTTGCTTGCAGGAATGATATAAGGTTTATTCGCAAGTGTGGCATCAACTTTATCTACATGATAAATCACATTTGTATCTTCTTTAGGAGGATCAACTTTATAAGTTTTGTTTTTCATAAAATCACCTGAATTCATTATAACAAAGTAATATTAGCTTGTAAATTTATTTACTTTTATTTTTAAATATGCTACTATTTATTAGAATAGAATGGGTGATGATATGAAGTGTCCTAGATGTGGGGTGGACTTAAAAGAAGGGGAGCAAATTTGCCCGAATTGCAATTCACAGGTCACTAGTACAAATTTAAATAATAATGAGATAGATTATGTTGGGAATAGTTCAGTTCAACCAAATGTTTTAGCAGAACAAAATGTTATGACTGAATCAAATATCTTTGAAAAACAACAAACTATAAATGAAATGCCAGTTGTGAATAATACTTTAAATCAGCAAGATATAAGTGAGAGTAACGTGACTGTTAACGAAAGTGTGATTGAGCAAACTAATGGTTTTGATAATGCAGCATCTTTAAGTGTTGATGCAGCTAATTCGGTAGATGGTGTTGAAGGAAGAAAAACAGAAAAGAAAGATTTTAGCAAAATATACTATATTATACTTGCTATTGCTATTATTATTTTTCTTATTCTTATGGGATTTATTATTTCTACTATGCATGCGAAAAAACAAACTGTTGAACCTACACCTCAACAAAAAACAACTGAGAGTACTGTTGAAACCATTTTAACTAAGAATAAGGGTATTTACACTAATATAGTTTCTCCAACGAATATTGGTAATATTACTTATGGTGGTATTCGAGATGAAGTTAATGATAAAATAGTGGACGCTGATGTAGAGATTATTAGACATTTGAGTACTGATGAGATAGATATTTTTCTAGCTGCATATGATTATATACTTATCCCAGGATTTAAACTTGATGGAGTAGAGTATCGTGTGACTTTAAATGATTTTGATTATCTAAATGGTGCTAGTATTAGTCCAGTTATGAAAACTTATCTTTTTGATACTTACTATAAGAATAACTTCTTTTTAGTAAATGATAATTATTACACTATTAATCCAATCAGTGGTAGTTCTCCAGAAATAAAAAATGGAGAATCGGCAGTTTTGAGAGTTGTGTATCAAGTTCCGATTGATCAAAATTATTATATATGTTTTGGTGAGAATTTTTCTAGTTTAGGTTGTTTTATTAATTAATGAAATTAGGTTAAAAATCTTTACTAAGGTTTTAATATATGGTATATTATTTTTAGAATAAGGAGTGTGTTTGATTATGAAAAAATCAAAAAGACAGGGATTTACATTAGTTGAACTTTTAGTAACGATAGTTTTACTTGGAATAATAGGTGGTATCGTTATTTATAATATGACTAATATATCTGTAAATACTAAAGAATCAGATTATGATAGATTTATTGCGGAAGTAAAGTCTGCTTCTAGCGTTTATGCCGATATGTATCCTGAGGCATTTAATGAATTATATGTAAGTCGTGCTTATATTTATATAACTTTAAATGATTTAGTTAGTCGTGGACTTCTAGATGAGGATTTAGAGAATCCATTTACTAATGAAAAAATTGATTTAAAGGAACTTGTTAAAGCAAGTTTGGATACAACAAATGGTGCTGTTACATTCCAGTACCCACTTACTGATACTAATTCAGAACAAACTTTAGTAGCTATGAGTGACTATGTTGTATGGGGTGAACCATATGATTGTATGAGAGGCCTTGGAAGTTACGAACTTGCATTAAGCGATGAAGATGGTAACTTGATTGACCTTAATGGAACAGATGCAAATGGAGTAAAGAATATTGAAAAATATAATTTTACTTGTACTTTACCTGATGGATTTGAACAATATACAAATCCTAAAACAGGAAAAGTTGGTATGCGTACAACAAATGCTGGAAATTATGAAATAAAATACAATTGGGTTACTGAAAGTGGCGTAAAGAAAGAAGCAAAACGTGTATTACGAGTGCTTGCTAAGGTAATTCCATCATTTAAGACAAATGTTAATGATTATGATTTTGGAAATGATTCTAATTTAAATGAGAATAAATTCATTAATTGTTCTAATTGTGATTCAGAGAACTTCTATCAAACAAGTATGAATAACGATGGAACATGGAATGTATTAACATATCAACCTTTAATTGAAGGTGCTGATATAACTACAACTGAATTAAAAATTACAAAGAAAATAAATGATCCAAGTATAGGAGCTTGGGAAGATGTTACATCTGGTTTTGTTAAATCATTCCCAGAAACACAAGTAGATGATGGGGATAAAACCTATAGACTTGATGTTATTGTACACGGGCACTATGACGATACGTATTCATATGATGCAGTCGGTGAAGGTAGATTTAAGGCTGAATTAGTTGTTCCACAACAATATATAACTTCTGATATTACAAACAAGTGGTCTACTGAAAATAAATATTGGATTAATACTGATCCTACCGGAAAACAATCGCCAATTGGAATTATGAAATATGAGTATAAGTTAACTAATGATGAAAGTGTTAATAAAAGGGCAAGTCAAGTTAATGATAATCTATTTGATAAGAAAGCTACAATAACAGATAAAGACATTACATTACTTAGTAAAAATGTATGTCCAGATAAAGCTTTAGAATATAAATATGTGTATTTTAGAGCGATTAATAAAGAAGGATATGCTGGTAAGTGGACTCGTTATAATACTAGTTTAACTAATAAACTTACTAAGATAGTTGAACAGAATTCTCAAGGATGTACTAATGCTGCTACTTGTTGCTTGAAGAATGGTGGTTCTTGTTATTTCCAAGATAAAGTATTCTATGTTAAATTTAGAGGTCAATTATTTGTTATATTGGAAAGATATAGTGATGGTTCTATTCTATTAACTCTTGATACTAACACTGGAACACGTATTTCACCATTATCACTATATTCACAAATTACAGGTCATCTTGCTTATGCAGCTCAACAAACTTGTGATGGACTTTTCTATAAATATTATGATTACTATATTGCTAATAATGCTATTCAGCAACATCTTGCTAGTTGGGGTAGTAGATATTTTGGCGGTACAGGTAAATTAGTTACTCCTGCAATTCCTGGTTATAGTTCAGATACTGTAACAACTTATAACATATCTTTATTCAATAAGTATAGAAAAGCAGCTATAGCTAATCAAGATTATTGGTTATTAAATCAAGGAAGTTATACTCAAGTTGTTTACTTGGATTTACCACATAAACATGGTAATGAGTCAACTACTGCTACTAATGCATACTTCTATTATGCATATGGCTTGAGTTATGCACCTAAATATAATGGTAATACATCATTTGTAAAACCAATTATTAGAACTACTGGCTTGAATATTTGTTCTGGTACTGGAACTGCTAGTGATCCTTATATCATGGCAGGATAAAAAGGGGATAAAAGATACTATGAAGAATAAGAAATTAAATAAAAAGCAAAAGGTAGGAGTTATTGCTCTTGCCTTTGCCTTAATTGTTGCTATAACAATACTAGCTATGATGGGAACTAAAAATTTACTTAAGGGTAAAAATCCTACTGATGAACCAATTAATGAGAATTTCTCCTTCTTGGTTGATGAACCTTCTTCATTATTAAATGATTATGATATTTTTGGAGATCAGAATGATATAACAAAAACTATATTAGATACATATAAGAAGGGTAAGCATGATTATAAGAATCCATATGTTGTAGTTAATCCTTATCTTATAAGTCCACAGACAGCTTTAATGTTGTTTAAGACTGATAAAAAGGAAAAGGTAACTATTACTATTAAGGGTAAACATGATGATGATATTGTACAAGAATTTGAAGCATCTAAGGATCATTATATTCCTTTATATGGTTTATATGGCAATTATGAAAATACTGTTGTTATTAAGACTGAAAGTGGTAAAACTAGCAATATTAAAGTAAAAATTGACGGTAGTACAAATCATGGTGATATAGAAGTTATTACTAATAATGTTGGTAATACTAATGGAGAATTCTATTTTGGAACTACTGCTTTAGGAACTGCTTCTTTAGGTATTGACAATTATGGAGAAGTAAGATGGTTTTTAAGTGAAGATTATTCTAAAGGCATGGTAATGTTACAAAATGGCCATTTACTATTGAGTGATGTCACTAAAGGACCTAATGCTATTTCTACTGGTGGAGTAATTGAAGTAGATATGCTTGGATATATCCATAATCAATATGAAATTGAGGGTGGATATCATCATGATGCTTTTGAAAAAAAAGATGGTAATCTTTTAATTACTAGTGGAGATGTTAATTCTACTTACTTCTGCGATGTTATATATGAAATTGATCGTAAGACGGGCGATGTTGTTAAAGCATTTAAATTTACTGATATAATAAAGAATATTGATCCTTCTGTAATTCAACCTGAAGAGATTACTTGGGGATTTATAAATTCTGTTTATTTAGATGAAGAGAGAAATGAACTTTTGGTATCTATGAGAAATCGTAACTCAATTGTTGCAGTCGATTATAATACACAAGAGTTGAAATGGATTTTAGGAGAAAATAGATTTTGGTCAAATAAATTTAATCCATATTTGATTAAGGGTGTTGGCGATTTTAAATATCCTGGAGGACAACACTCTATAACTGTTTTAAATGATGGTCGTGTATCTATATTTAATAACGGATATAACTCTTATCGTGAAAGTGCTAATCCTTGTTCTAAATTAAAAGGGCTTGAAAGTTATGGTATGATTTATGATATCGATAGAAATGCCAAAACTGCTAAAGTTGATTATAAATTTGGTGGAGAAAAGTATTTCTCATACGCTTTAAGTAGTTTTAACTATACTAAAGATAATCATAAAGTATTCAATTCAGGATGGCATTTCAGTGATGCAAGCGAATATGATAATCCTGCATGTACTCAATTCACTAATGATAAATATGATGCTTATATTGTAGAACTAGATGATAATGATAATGTTCTTGCTGAAATTAGAATTGATGAATCTAAATTTGAAGTTATTAAAGCTCCAATTTATAATTTAGAATCTGTTAGTATAAGTCATGAAGTTAAAAATACTTTAAGTAATTATAGTTTTGATGATCAAGCGTCATATAAATCTAATTTAACTTCTATTGAATATGAAAAATTATCTGAAAGCGATGCCTTAGCATATAAAGAAAATACGAGTGTACCAATTGATTTCTTTATCTTAAATGGTAGAATGACTTTTAGTGGACTTTTACTAGATGATACTGAATTAAAAGTAACACTTATATCACCTAAGGGAATTGCTTATAGATATATGGTAAAAGAAAAGGGTAAAGATACTTATAACGTTATTAATTTAAGACAGTTACCAAAGGGTAGGTATTATATTTATGTTAATATGGATGACTATATATATAATACACGTCAACATGTAGAAGTATAGAAGACTTATTTCAAGTCTTCTTTTTATTGTGTTTTTTTTCTTGATAATTTATAATATATAACTAGGTGATTTGTATGAAAAAATTTAGGAAATATTCTAAAAATATTTTTAATAAATCTTTTAAAGAAGAATTAGTATTTAAAAATGCTGCTAATAAGACTGAATCTAATAACATACCAACTGGTAAAAATGATGAAGAATTAGCTGAATTAGAAAACCTTGCAATCGATCAATTTAAACAAAATAAAAAGACTTATAGATCAATTAGAAGAGTAAGAAATTTAAAGTTCTTTTTAAATTATGGGATTCCAATTATTGCACTTGCGATAGTTCAGGGTTTTATTATTAAAAGACCTAGGGATGAAGAAATTATACCAAAGTATTCGATTGAACAGACAATGGTTTCTGACGGTAAGATGATTCAAGATATTGATGATAATACATATGCTGTTTCGGACTTAGAGCCTGTTAATGAGGAAGATGAATTTATTAAAGTTGATGATGTTAGTACAATTATTCAATATCAAGTAAAAAACGGTACTCACAGTGTTATTGTTACTGTAAATGTTGATGAGGAAGGAAAGCTTTCTATTGGGAATGCACTTTCTGGTAACTTTTATGATCGGAATGCTGCAGTGTTTGAAGATATTGCTCCTTCTGATATAGAAGCTAAGTATCAAGAGATAGTTGATGATATAGGTGCCTTTATTGACGAATCTAACCTTAATAATTCTTATAAAAATGAAATTAAAGAGTTACTTGAACAAGAAAGAACTGTTATTATTACTACGATAGTTGAATATGTAAAAACTGGAGAAGTAAATGTAATTGAGTCTTTGAGTGATTATAAAAAAGATACGGCATTTTGGGATTTGCTAACAGTCGTAGGTGCTATTTTGGTATGTGTTCTTCTAAATATAATCGGTTTAGGTAAAATTCATGATTTACAAACTACACTTTCCGGAAAGTTAACTATTGCTTCAACTTCTAGTGATTTAGTTCCATTTAAAACATCACGTATTCAAAAACAAAAATTTATTGATGCTGAAGAAGAGAGAAGAGAAAGTGTAAAAAAATTAGCTAAAGAATATTTAAGAGAAGATTCTCAAAAGTATTTTGGTATATAAAAAGTCATATCATTTAGATATGACTTTTCTTATAGATTTTTTTCTGCCCAGTCTGATGCTTTCTTTAAACTTTTTTTAACGATGTTTCCTGCTTTTTCTTTATTATCTTGATAAAATGCTTGAGCTTTTTCTTTTACTTGTTCTCCAGCTCCGGTAATAGCTTCACCAGCACTTGTTAATTTTTCGCCAAGTAAACCAATATATTCATTCTTAGTATCATTTAATTTATCGATTATTGTTCTACTTTCAATTACCAAGACATTTCTTTCTGTATCTATTGTTGCACTCATTCCATTTTTAGCAAGTAGAAATCCAATTTTATTTTGATCAAGAGTCTCTTTTTGACCCAAGTATTTTGGTTCATCAAATGTTAGAACACCATTTTTGTGACTAGCAATTTTCATTTCAATAGTTACACTTTCAGTAGTCTTTGCTTCTTCGCTTTCAGTTTCGTTATTTTTTTCAGAAAGTGCGATAAATACTTTAGCGTTTACAGCACGCAAGAAGTTTGTGTAGTTTCCACCATAATATGCTGCATATTCTTCAGCGTTTAATCCATTTACATCTTTCATTTCTTGAGCATAATCAACAAGTGTTTCTTTTACACCTTGAAGTTTCTTTTTTATTCCCATTTCTAACCCTCCGTATAACAAATATCTTTGTTCACTAATATAATATAGTTAAATGACTTTTTAGTCAAGAAAAATGAGACATAAAAAAACTCTAGTATCTAGAGTTATTTATAAAATGGCGGAGCAGGAGGGATTTGAACCCTCGCGCCAGTTACCCGACCTACTCCCTTAGCAGGGGAGCCTCTTCAGCCTCTTGAGTACTACTCCAAGCCCGATATATAAATTATACAGAAATAACGTTTTTATGTCAATGAAAAAAGGTTAGATTTCTTCATTTTCTAGCCTTTTTACATCTTTATAATATTGCTTAATTATTTCGTCTCTAAATTCCTGTGTCATTTCCGAACCGCTGGCTTTTTGATGACCACCGCCTCCAACTAGTTCAGCAAATTTGTTGCATTTAACATCATCATGTACAGTGCGATAACTTACTCTTTCACAAGAACTTATAATGGTTATTAAATCCAAGTCTAAATTATTACTTGAAAGATAATTACCGAGTTCACTTTTATGATCTTCAGCGAATACTACGCCAACTTTATAACCATTTATTTCGTATTTTACCATTTTTCCTTCTTTAAATTTTAAATATCGATCAAGTTCTTCTTTTTGTATTTTGACATATCTTTTTTCAAAAGCGGTAAGTTCGAATTTTTCTTTATTTTTTAGAAGTCTTTTGGAAATTGACTTTACAAAATCTTTCTTTCCATATATAAAGGGGAGAGAACCAACTTGTTTTGCAAAGTCAGCATCAGTGAAGTCCCAGGTATCACATTGTCTTACAATTTCTACATAATCTTTGATTAATGGAGTATCTAAATGGGGGTAAATAGTCTTTAAATAATTATAGAATAACTCAGTTCCACATGTTAGATGTCCATATTCTTTTACTTTTATGGTAGTAAATTTATATTTAGTTGCATAGAGATGTGTTTCATGATGGTCAAAGACTAAGACATTGTCTAACGTATCTAGTGTTTTATAAAGTGTTTCAGGAATTGTTAAATCAACTATATAAATATGCTTATATATTGATAAATCACTTGCAAATAATTCATTTAAAGTTGTTTCTACTTCGTTAATATCAATTGATTTATATTCGAAGTCTGCTTTAGTTAAATTCATTAGTATAATAGGAGATATTCCATCTAGATCTGTGTGTGTTATGAGTAAATATTTCATTAGTTATATACCTCTGTTTTTATTGTTTCAATGAAGTTATCCATCATTTGTTCATAGTCATAACCTTCTTTATATTCTTCGTCACTTAAATTAATCATTGATTGAACACTAGCAACGATGGCACCTTCTGCTTCAAGACTTTTAACATTTTCAGTTTCTGTATCAGTATTTAAAGTGAATACATAAGAATTTAGTTTATTTCTTATGTTATTTTTAGCATCACTTAGTTCTTTAGCGTCACTTAAATCATTGTCTTCAATTGATAATACTTTAAAACCATATTTTTCTAAGAATTTGAAGACATCATTTCCAGCTATTATGGTTGGATTAGAAGAACTTTCAGCAATTACTTTAAGTTCAGCATCATATGATGAGATAATTAATTTTAATTTATCGTAGTTTTCGATTATTTCTTGTTTTAATAGAGTAGATGAAGTATATTCTAAAAGTTCATTTTTGATGTTTTGAGCAAGCATTAAATAATTAGATGGGCAAAGCCATAATTCTTCTTCATCTCTTTTTATAGTTAATCCTTTTGATACATCAATTATTTTTAATTTTTTATTTTTGTTCATAAATGATGCAGCGATGGTTTTTTCTTTTGTTTCACCATTATAAATTAACATATCAGCACTTGCATATTCTTTTATTAATTTATCTGTTAGGGTATATTCTCTTACGTTAGTTCCCTTAGGGTAAATAGATTTTATATTTGAATTATATCCGTAAATATAGTTAGTTAAGTATTCTATTGGGTAGGTTGTTGTATAAATAGATATATCATCTAAGTTATCTCTTTTAAAGCATCCTGATAGTAAAGTAACACTAACGATTATAATTGTTAATAGTTTAATTTTTTTCATAAATTACCTTCCTTTATATATTTCAAATATACCAAAATATATACTTTTTGTAAATTATAACTAGATTAAAGACTAAGTTTTATGTATAATAATATTGGTGAAGCATATGGATTTCCTTACAAAACTTGGAATTAACATAAAAAATAAAGATTTACTTATGACAGCTCTTACCCATTCTTCTTATGCTAATGAAGAAAATGTTGATAGTTATGAGAGGCTTGAGTTTTTAGGAGATGCGGTTTTAGAACTTGCAACTAGCGAGTATTTTTATTTGCATTCAAACTTAAAAGAGGGAGACATGTCGAAAGTTAGAGCTAGTTATGTTTGTGAGACAGCTTTAGCGGAGTATAGTAATAAGATAGGTCTAACAGAAAACATTAGGACAGGTAATGGTGTTGATAAACATACTCCATCAATTGTTGCTGATTGTTTTGAAAGTGTGCTTGCAGTAATATTTTTGGAACATGGCTTTTCAGTTGCTAAAAAGTATGCACTTGATATAATTGTTCCGTATATTAAAGATAAAGTTATATTTATTCATGACAATAAGTCTTATTTACAGGAAATGGTTCAGATGGAAAAGAAGACTCTGGAATATGTAGTGGTGTCTGAATCAGGTCCAGCGCATGATAAGACATTTGTTGTTGATGTTATAGTTGACGGTATAAAATTCGGGACGGGTTCTGGTAAATCAAAAAAAGAAGCAGAGCAGATGGCTGCTAAAGATGCAATTAGTAAAATAGCTTAAGGATGTGCGTTCTATGAAATTATTAAGTATAAAAGCTCATGGGTTTAAGTCTTTTGCTGAAAAAATAGAGATAATGGTAGGAGACGGGATTACAGGGATAGTTGGACCTAATGGATCAGGTAAATCTAATGTAGTTGATGCTGTAAAATGGGTTTTAGGTGAATCTAGTTTAAAAGAAATAAGGGGAGGAGAACAGTCTAGCGATGTTATATTTGCTGGCTCTTCTTCGCGTTCACCTTTAACACGAGCTTGGGTATCTTTAACATTTGATAATCATGATCATTATCTAGCAACAGAGTTTGATGAGGTTGAAATAAAAAGAGAAGTATATAAAACAGGAGAAAACCAATACTATATTAATAATGCAAAAGTGCGAAAAAAAGATATTACAGATTTATTTTTAGATAGTGGTGCTAATGCTGATTCATTTTCAATCATTTCTCAAGGTAAGATAATGGAAATTCTTAAGGGTAAGCCTCAAGACAGAAGAGTTATTATAGAAGAAGCATCAGGTGTCTTAAAGTATAAGAAGCGCAAAGAAGAGACAATGCGTAAACTTGATAACACAAATGATAATTTAGAAAAAGTTGATTTAGTAATACATGAACTAGAGGAAATGCATGAACCTTTAAGAAAACAAGCAGAAGACGCAACAAAATATTTAGAATTAAAGGGTGAACTTGAAGGTATTGAAGTTTCTTTAATTGCAAGCGATATAAAGAATATTAATGATGAATATTCTAAATCAAAGGAGAGGGCTTGTGAGTTAAAAGAAGAACTTCTAACATTTGAAAGTTCTGAATCGACGGATACAACGAAACTAGAGAATTTAAAACTTCAAAGTATTAAGTTAGATGAGAACATTGCTGCTTTAAATGATGAACTAATTAAGATAAATGAGTCAATTTCTGCAACACAAACACGTAAACAAGTTATAATGGAAAGAAAAAAATATGAAGTAAGTGATGCTAAACTTGAAAGTAACATTTTATTACTTAAAGAAAGAGAAGTTGAATTAAGAAAAGAAATCAGTTCAATGGATGCAAGTATTCGCGAACTTTTGGAAACAAAAGAAAAGAAGGATAATCTTCATGCAAAAGAAAAAGAAGAGTATCGTTTACTTAATATAAGAAAAGAAACTTTAACTAGTGAACTTTCAGCAAAATCAATGAATCTTATAAGTACTAAAAATAAGATTGACGTATTAAAAGAGACAATTGAAAATGATGCTAAGCTTCCTTATGCAGTAAAAAGTGTCTTAAATAATCCAAGGCTATCTGGTATACATGATGTACTAGTTAAACTTATTGATACAGAAGAAGAATATGCTAAAGCTTTAGAGATAGCACTTGGTGGTAATGCTAATGTAATTGTTGTTGATGATGAGGTATCAGCCAAGGGAGCAATTAATTATTTAAAGGATAATAAGCTTGGACGTGCAACATTTTTTCCGATAAGTATTATAAAGGGAAGAAGTGTTGATGAGGATTCGGTAAAGGTTTGCAAAGAAACTCCTGGGTTTATTGATATTGCAGCAAATTTAGTTAAATATAATCCTTTATATGAAGGTATTATTAGTAATCAGTTAGGCAATACGATAATTGTTGATAATATTGACACAATGAATAAATTAGGTAAGAAACTTGGATATCGTTATCGTATAATTACGCTTGATGGAGAACTTTTACATACTGGTGGAGCCATGAGTGGTGGTATGAATAAAGCTAGCAATGGTGTAATAAATGCTAAATTTGAATTAGAATCCTTGATTAAGTCAAGTGATGTATTAACTAATGAAGTTAAGTTGATTGAAGAGCATATAAATAAAGTCGATAATGATTTGAAAATAGAAGAAGAAAAAGTGTTTAATATTCAGGGGGAAATAGTTCGATTAACTGAAACTATTCAGGCAAAAAAACGCGATAAAGAAAGTAAAGAAGCATCTTTAGAATCATGTTTACTTGAGTTAAAAGGGACAGATAATGTTTTAAATAATCAAACAGATAAAGAACTTGATGAAGTATTAGCTGAGTATTTAAAATATACCGAAAAGAAAGACGAGATCACTTTGAGTCTTAATGCGGCTAAGATGGATAAGAATGAAGTAAGCAATAATATTAATGAGCTTGAATCAATTAGTCGTAAGAATAATTCAGAATATAATAAACGTCAAAATGAACTTAGAGATATTGAAGTTAATATTGGTAAGATGGATGTTAAACTCGATAATTTACTTAATAAACTAAGTGAAGAATATCAAATGACTTATGAAAAAGCAATAAGCGAGTATACTCTTGATATGGATGAAAATGTTGCTAGAACAAAGGTAAATCACTTAAGGCGTGACATACGTGATTTGGGTGAAGTAAATGTTGGTTCTATTGCTGAATTTGAAAGAGTTAATACGAGGTATACTTTCTTAACTGAACAAAGGGCAGATCTTGAACATGCGATAGATAATTTGCTTGAAATTATAGCTGATTTGGATAATACAATGAAGCAAAGATTTGAAGAGACGTTTAACAAAGTAAATGAAGAATTTGGACGTGTGTTTAAAAAATTATTTAGGGGAGGAAAAGCCGAGTTAATACTTACGGATAAAGATGATATGTTAACTACAGGAGTTGATATACTTGCTCTTCCACCAGGGAAGAATTTAAAAAGTATTAATACTTTGTCTGGTGGAGAAATGACTTTAACAGCTATTGCACTTCTATTTAGCATTTTAAATATTAGAATTGTACCATTTTGCATACTTGATGAGGTTGAAGCTGCGCTTGATGAAGCTAATGTTGATCAGTTTGGAAACTACTTGCAAGAGTATGAGAAAAATAGTCAGTTTATAGTTATTACACACAAGAAGAGAACTATGGAATATGCCAATACTCTTTATGGTATTACAATGCAGGAATCCGGGGTTTCTAAACTTGTCAGTGTAAAGCTTGAAAATTTGTAAGGTTTACAAAAAAATGTATACATTTGCAAAAATATTTGATAAAATTTAAATATATAGTAGGAAGTGTTCTGAAACTTGACGAGATGCCTATTTTTTGGTATTATATGTCTCGTTTGAAAGAATAACGTGGGAGGAATGAAAAAATGAACGAAAATAGCGCAATTGTAAATGTAAATGCTGCTGCCAATCGTTTCTGTAGTAGGTATAGGGACTTAGGAAGTTCACTCGATAAATTAGGTAACGAAATTTCTCAGTTACAAACTTTGATTGAGGACAAAACTAAAAGATATAACATTGCAGGAAAAATTAGTGATTTTTATAATGACGATTCCATTACAATAGAATCTTATTATAATTCATTAAATGATAGTGAAAAATTTAAGGATGATAATGGTAATATAGTACCAATTGATTTACTTAATGATGCTGAAAGACAAGCTTTGGAAAGCCAAGTTAAACAAATGAATGCTGAACAAAGTGATGTAAAACTTGATGTAGTCGTTATGAACGCTAAAATAGATAAAATGGAAATGGATTTTGAAAAGACAATAATTAGATTTAAGAATCAACTTAGACTTGATTATGAGAATTTCAATAACGAAAAACAATATTTATCTGTTTTAGATAGAAAACTTGATAATGAAATTGCTGATTGTGAATATGAAATAGCTAGAATTGGTGCAAGTACTACTATTGGAAATAGCAATAAGACTGCGTTAATTAAAGACTTTAGAAAACAAATGGCAATGGCTAATGTTAAGAAATTAATCTTAAACTCAACTTCTAAGGTAGCTGATGTTTATCATATCGTATTTGAGAGTGCATATAACAGTGTTGATGTTAATATGTATGACGATGTTGATTTTATAAAAAAAGAGGATCAAATTAAAGAAGAACTATCTATTGCTGATAAACTTCAAAATTTAATTGATGGTTTTAAAGTTATAAAAGATAACTATAGTACTGAATTAGATAAAATTAGTGCTATTGAATTATCTATTGATGAGTTTAATAAAAAATATGAAAATATTGGTAATGCTAATGCATTTGTCCAAGCTGCACTTGAAGCCACTCAATCTTTAAGAGCAACAATTGATAAAATTGAGGAAGCTAAAGACATAGATAAAGCTAAGACTGATGAAAATGGTAATGTTATTTCACCAGAACCTGATAATGTTCAAGGAAATAATGGTCCAGATAATAATTCACAGGGAAATGATACACCAGATAATGATAATGATTTAGGAAATAATGGCCCTGACAATAATCCACAAGGAAATAATAACCCAGGAAATGATGGTCCAGATAACAATTCGCAAGGAAACGATGGACCTGATAATGATAACAATCTAGGAAATAATGGACCTGATAATAATCCAGGAAATGATGGCCCAGATAATAATTCACAAGGAAATGATGGACCAGATAATGACAGTAATTTAGGAAATAATGGTGTTTCTAATGATGTTGCTGATCTTATGAAACGTGCAAAACGTGCTAAGAGTGCTAGAAGATGGAAAGCTGTTAAACGTACTATGGTTTTAGGTGGTGCTGCAGCTGCAACTCTTGCAGTCGCTGCTTGTGGCTTAGGATTTATTCCTCCACTTGCAAGTATGAGTGCAACATTAATGACACTTACTGGAGTTCTATCAGGGGCTTCTATTGGAAACATATTAGTAAGTGAAGCTATAAATGACTTACCTGCATTTGCTAAATATAAGGCAACTTCGATTAAGTTAAATCATATTGCTAGAAAAGTAACAAAACAATTTAATAAACATAATAAGAAGAGCGGAATTAAGTTTAAAGTTAGAACGAATCCAGAAACTGGTGAAATTAGATTCGGTATTGTAAATGATGGACAAGATGTTGGATTGCTTGATTCTAGAAGTACTGGTATGATACTTGGAGATGATCAATCTCTAAATCAAGCTGAGGTTCAAAGTGTTGTTCAAATGTTCCAAGAACAACTTGATAAAGCATTCCCTGCATTTAATGGGGAAAAACGTGGAGATTATCAAAAGAAATTTAATCTTCCTCCAATAACTGTTGATAATTTACCTGTCCTTTATACACAATTTGGTGGATACAACTTCAACCTTGAAGGCGAACAATTTGGTATGATGGATGAAGTTAAATATAGAAAAGCTCATAAAGAGGGCAAAGGAATAAAGAATTTATTTAAGAAAATTAAAAATAAATTTAAAAGAGACGATGATCTTGATGATTTAGATAACGATCAGGATGATGACTTAGATAATGGACTTCCTGGAATAAATCCTACTCAAAATAGTGCTTTAGATGATGCAGTTAATCGTCCTGGTGTTGTAGGAGATGGTTCAGATCGTGGAAGAGATGTAGACGAAGATGCCATAGATGATTTATTTGCTCAAGTAAGAGACGAAAATGATCCAGCTAATGCTAATAACACTGGTAATGCTACTGGACAAGATACTGGTTCAAATTCTCAACAACAAAATCCTGTTCAACCACAACAAAATGGAGACGGATTAAATGCTAGCAATCTTGCAGGTGTATTTGAAAAGATAAGAAATGGATTTGGATTAGACGATGTTGAATCTGAATCATTACTAAATGACTTAAATGGATTAACAGAAGAGCAAATAGCTCAACTTGATGCTAATTTAGAAAATATTTCTGATAGAGATCAATTAATAAGTGTTATTGAACAACTAAATGCACCAGCTGCTGATATGGGTAGAACCCAATAAGAGAGGAAGATGAGAATATGATAGAGGTTGGCAATATTGTTACATTAGAAAATAATGTAGAGTACCTAATTCTTGAAGAATTAACGCATGAAGATAATAAAAAATATGTTTATACTGTTAGAACATTAGAAGATGAAACTCCTACTGATGAATTCGTTATTTATGAAGTAATGAAAGTCAATGATGAAGAGTATCTTAAAGATGTAGATAACAAAGAATTATATGATGAATTAATTGAAGAATTTAAAGATATCGTAGCAGATAAGATCCTTAACGGAGACTTAGATGAAATGGAATCTTTAATGGATAATGAAGAAGAAGCAGCTTAATGCTTCTTTTTTTGTATAATTATTTAAATCTTGCTAATAATAAGGGTGAGGAGATAAAAATGAAAAAAATATTTACATTAGTATTAGTTGTGTTATTAATGTCGGGTTGCTCACTACTTGCAAACAAACCTAAGGATGCTGTTGCTAGATTTTTAAATAATTATAAGAACAATTCAGAAAGTGTTACTAAAGAACTGGATGAGTATTTGGCTAATGAAGATTTGAGCGATGAGACTTTGAAAGATTATAAGGAATTATATTTGAAACAATATAGTAATTTAAAATATGATATTAAAAGTGAAAAAATTGATGGAGATAAAGCCTTAGTTGAGACACAAATTACAGTATATGACTACTATAAGTCAGATAAGCTTGCTGGAGACTATTTCACGGCAAATCAGGCTGATTTTGTAAATGACGATGGTGATATAGATTTCTCTAAATACTTTGCTTATAAGATTAAAAAAATGCTAGATACGACAGATACAGTTGATTATACTATCACGATTAATTTAAATAAGAAGGATGGCAAATGGGAAGTAGAGCCTTTAACTCGTGAAGAATTATCAAAATTACATGGAACTTATGAATATTAGATTACTAATATTCTTTTTTTTTACATATTATTAGCAAAAGGTGTTGACAAGTGCTAACGAGAATACTATAATTAATTTAGCACTGAAAAAGTAAAAGTGCCAGAGGTGAGTTATGGGAGATAGACAGAAAGAATTATTAAAAATAATAGTTGAAACCTATATCCAAACTTTTAAGCCTGTTGGTTCAAAGTCACTAGTAGATCACTTTAAAGTGTCTTCTGCAACAATCCGCAATGATATGGCTTTACTAGAAGATTTAAATTTGCTTGAAAAGGAACATTTATCAAGCGGAAGAATACCATCAGAGGCTGGTTATAGATATTATGTTGATAATTTGATGAAACCTAAAGATATTACAGGTGAAGATGTTTTAAAATTACAAACTATACTTAACAATAATAACTTGGTTGTAAGTGATGCTATTCAAAAATGTATGGAAATTATTAGTGATATAACACATTACACGAGTGTTATTATTGGTCCATCAGCTGATACGTCGACACTAAAGCAAATAAGTATAATTCCACTAGATGATGATGACGATGAATCAGGGGACAGAAGAGTAGTAGCTGTTTTAGTCACTAATCAAGGTGTAGTTGAAAATAAACAAGTAAATATTACTAAAGATATTAATTTGATGGAGCTTATAAAGACATCTGAGATAATTAATAAAGCTTTAGTTGGGACACCTTTATCAAAGATAGCTGAAAGGCTTGAACTTGAAATTAAACCAAGTATTAAAGATGTTATAAATCGCTATGAAGAAGTATGTAATTTCTTCTCATCAGCTTTTAGAGATTTTACAATTGATAATTCTGATGTGGTATTTGGTGGAAAAACGAATATTCTTGATTATAAAGAATATGATACACCAGATAAGGTTAAAGATATGATATCGAAGTTAGAAAATATAGAGTTAGTTAAAAATATTTCAACTAATGACTCTGATATTAATGTCTATATAGGTGAAGAAACAGAGTTCGATCCCGATGTAACGATTATTAAAACTCACTATAAGGTGGGAAATGATGAAGGAACACTGGCAATCATTGGTCCTAAGAGAATGGAATATGATAAGGTGTTTACTTTACTTAATTTCCTTAAGTCTTATATAGAAAAGTAGAAAAGAGGGTATTCCTTGAATATAGAAGAAGAAAATTTAAAAGAACAACTTGAACAAGTTGAAACGGTTGAAGAAACAAAAGATAAGCCGGAAAAGAAGAAGAATAAGAAAAAGAATGATGAAGAATTATTAAGACTAACTGAAGAGTTAGGAAAAGAAAAAGAAAAATCGATGCGTATTCAAGCGGAAATGATGAACTTCCGTAAGCGAAAAGAAGAAGAAGTTATGAATATGCATAAGTATGCTAATGAAGATATATTAAAAAAATTGGTTAATATCATTGATAACTTTGAAAGAGCGTTAAATATGAAAAATGAAGAAAATAAGGAGTTCTTAAAAGGATTTGAAATGATTTACTCAAATATTTTAAATATCTTGAATGAAAATGGCGTAGTTGAAATAGATTGTTTGAATAAGCCATTTGATCCTGCTTTTCATCAAGCTGTACTTACAGAAGCTCGTGAAGGTGTAGAAGCAGGTATTGTAATAGAAGTCTTACAAAAAGGCTATATGTATAAAGATAAAGTATTAAGAGCTACGATGGTAAAGGTATCTGAGTAGTTATAAATAGATAAGAGGAGAGAAAAATTATGGGAAAAATAATAGGTATAGATTTAGGTACAACAAATAGTTGTTGTGCAGTATTAGAAGGTGGAGTTCCAACAGTTATAGCAAATGCTGAAGGAGATAGAACAACTCCATCAGTAGTAGCTTTCACTAAAAAAGGTGAAGAGTTAGTTGGAGCTTTAGCAAAAAGACAAGCTGTAACTAATGCAGAAAAGACAATATCTTCTATTAAAAGAGATATGGGTACATCAAAGAAAAGAGAAATTGATGGAAAAAAATATTCTCCAGAAGAGATAAGTGCTAAGATTTTAGCTAAAATAAAAAGAGACGCTGAGGCTTACTTAGGAGAAAAAGTTACTCATGCAGTTATAACTGTTCCAGCATATTTTAATGATGCAGAAAGACAAGCAACTAAAAATGCTGGTAAAATTGCTGGACTTGAAGTTGATAGAATTGTTAATGAACCAACTGCAGCTGCTCTAGCTTATGGTTTAGATAAACAAGATAAGTTACAGACTATCTTAGTATATGACTTAGGTGGTGGTACATTCGATGTATCTATACTTGAGTTAGGTGATGGCGTTTATGAAGTTAAATCTACAAGCGGTAATAATAGATTAGGTGGAGATGACTTCGATAAACGTGTAATGGATTATATAGTTGATGAAATTAAGAAGGAAACTAAAGCTGATGTTAAAGATGATCAAATGGCAATGCAACGTATTAAAGACGAAGCAGAAAAAGCTAAGAAAGATTTATCAAACTCAACTACAACAACTATTTCACTTCCATTTATTGCACAAGTTGATGGAACTCCAGTTAACTTTGAAATGGATTTAACTAGAGCTAAATTTGAAAGTTTAAATAAAGATTTATTTGATTCAACATTAGATTCAGTTAAGAAAGCATTAAGCGATGCTAAGTTAAAAGCAAGTGATATCGATCAAGTAGTATTGGTTGGTGGATCTACTCGTATTCCTTATATTCAAGATTTAGTTAAAAAGGAACTTGGCAAAGAACCTAATAAGAGTGTTAACCCAGATGAAGTTGTTGCTATGGGTGCTGCTATCCAAGGTGGAGTTTTAACTGGTGAAGTTGAAGACTTAGTACTTTTGGACGTTACACCATTATCACTTGGTCTTGAAACTCTAGGAGATGTTATGACAGTATTAATTCCTAGAAATACAACTATTCCAACAAGTAAGAGTCAAGTATTCTCAACTGCTGTTGATAACCAACCTGCTGTTGATATCCATGTATTACAAGGTGAAAGACCTATGGCAGCTGATAATAAGACTTTAGGAAGATTCCAATTATCTGATATACCTCCAGCAAGAAGAGGGGTTCCACAAATTGAAGTTACATTTGATATCGATGCTAATGGTATCGTTAATGTAAAGGCTAAAGATTTAGGAACTAATAAAGAACAAAAAATTACAATTACTTCAAGTACTAACCTTAGTGATGAAGAAATTGATAAGATGATGAAAGAAGCAGAAGCCAATAAAGAAGCAGATGAAAAGCGTAAAGAAATGGCTGATGCTAAGAATGATGCTGAACAAGCAGTGTTTGCTGCTGAGGGAGCAATTCGTGACTTAGGTGATAAACTAAGTGATGACGAGAAAAAGGCTGTAGAAGACTTAATTAAAGATGTTAAAGATGAGCTAGAAAAAGAAGATGCATCACTTGATGATATTAAAGATAAAACATCTAAATTACAAGAAAAAGCAATGGAGCTTGCTGGTAAAGTTTATGAATCTGCTGCTAAAGAAAATGAAGATAAGAATAAAGATGACAAAAAAGCTGACGATGATGTAGAAGAAGCAGAATTTGTAGAAAAATAATTTTAAGGGAAGAAAAACCTTCCCTTAATTTTTAATGAGAGAGCGGAAGATAATGAAAAGAAATGAAATAGATAATAAATACAAATGGGATTTATCTGATATTTACAAAAACCGTAAGGAACTTGATGAGGATATAAAAAGACTACCTAAACTTTTAAAAAAGATTGAGTCTTTTAAAGGATGCATATTAAAAACTAGCAAGTCTTTAAAGGAATTGTTAGATTTAACACATGATGCTGAATGTATACTTGAAAGATGCGAAGTATATAATTATTGTCTACATGATGTAGAACTTGATAATAAAGATGCAAATGAAGGATTAGATTTAACAAGCAATATGATTAATGAATATAATCAAACTATCTCTTTTATTATTCCTGAGATTCTTTTGTCAAAGGAAGATGATGTTTTGAGTCTTATAAAAGAAGATAAGGATTTAGCACTTTTAGGAAGACATTTTAAAGAAATGTTTAGAGTAAAAAAACATATTTTATCGGAAGATGAAGAAAAGATTTTATCTGCTTTTGAAGTACTTTTAGATGGATATTCTAAAACCCAAAGTTATTTAACTGATAAAGAGATTGACTATGGTGAGATTACTGTTGATGGGAAATGCGTAAAATTAGTTGCTTCTAATTTAAAGAAGTATCATTTGCATAAAAGCCGTGATGTAAGACGAGAAACTTATGAAAAAGAAAGTGCTGCTTTAATGCAATTTAATGATACACTAGCTAATAATTTTATTTCTTATGTTAAGACTTTGGAAAGTATAGCAAAATTACGTCATTTTGATAATTATTTGGAACAGGTATTCTATGAAGCAGATATTGATACAAAAGTATATGACACTTTAAAAAATTCAGTAAAAAAACATCATGGGGCTTATGAAAAGTATGTGGGAATATTTAAAAAGTGTTTAGATTTAGATGAGGTATATACATATGATATGAATGCGCCTTTATTTGACAAGTCAACAAAGGAATATACGGTAGAAGATGCTAAGGCAATAATACTTGATACTTTCAAGTTATATGGAGATAAGTATACCGAGATACTTAAGTATGCTTTTGACAATGGAGCAATTGACTATTTTCCATGCGAAAACAAATCAACTGGTTGGTCTTCAATTTACTCAGTTGCAACACTACCTAAAGTTTTTGCAAACTTTGATGGTAAGATTTTAGACATATCAGCTCTTTGTCATGAACTAGGTCATTTCTGCAATCAATATTTATCAATAAAGAACAATCCTTTTGAATATGTTTATCAATCAACATTCTGTGCTGAAGTAGCATCTTTAACAAATGAGATAGTATTTTCACATCTATATGAAACTGATGATAAGAATACTAAAGCACAATTGCTATTTAATTTCATTAAAACATTTGCAAGTAATTTCTTTGGAGCTGCTAGACAAGCTATATTTGAAGAAGAAGTACATATGCGTGCATCTCGTATGGAAGCACTAAGCAGTAGTGTTTTAAATGAAATATGGTTGAGTAGTGCAGACGAAGTATTTGGTAAAGCTCTTAAGGGTGCATCTTCCTGCCAATGGTCAACTATTCCGCACTTTTTTTTGAATAATGGTTATTATGTGTATAATTATTCTACAGCTATCATAGCTGCTACTAATGTTGCTAGTAAGATTTTAGATGGTGAAGAGGGATTTATAGATAAATATATGGAATTTTTGAAATTAGGCTCTAATATGCGTCCACAGGATTGTTTAGGTACATTAGGCATTGATATGTGTGATGCTAAGACTTATGATGTTGCAATTAACTATTTTGAAAATGCAATAGATAAGTTAGATGAATATATAGAAAAGAGGTAATAAAATGGCAGAAGCAAAAAGAGATTATTATGAAGTCTTAGGTGTTTCTAAGTCTGCTACTGATGAAGAAATAAAAAGAGCTTTTAGAAAACTTGCTAAACAATATCATCCTGATGTTAATAAAGAAGAAGGGGCAGCGGAGAAGTTTAAAGAGATAGGGGAAGCTTATTCTGTATTAAGTGATGAAAATAAAAGACGCCAATATGATCAATTTGGTCATGCTGCATTTGATCAAAATGGTGGTGCCGGTGGTTTCGGTGGATTCGAAGGTTTTGATTTCGCTGATTTTGACTTGGGCAGCATATTTGAACAAATGATGGGTGGCGGATTTGGTGGATCGTCTCGTCGAGGAGGAAGCCGTAAAGCTAAGGGTGCTGATAAAGCTGTTAGCATGAAACTTGATTTTGAGGAAGCTGTTTATGGATGTGAAAAAGAATTCAAAATAAGCATAGATGATTATTGTCCTGACTGTGATGGTAAAGGCGGTCAGGGAGAGGAAAAGTGTTCTGAATGTGGTGGTAGAGGTAGAGTTGTAACTCAACAAAGAACAATGTTTGGAATGTTTCAATCAGAATCTGTCTGTCCAAAATGTGATGGAAGAGGAATAACACTAAAAAATAGATGTAGCAAATGTAGCGGAAAAGGTTATGTTTCAACTACTAAAACTATTAAATTGCGAGTTCCTAGAGGTGTTGAAAATGGAGACACAATGCGTATGAGCGGTAAAGCTTCTGTTGGACCAAATGGAGGACCTAGAGGAGATATTTATATTGAATTTGAGGTTAAGGATCATGAAATCTATCAAAGAGATGGAAGAGATATTTATGTTAAGATTCCTTTAACAATAACAGAAGCGGTATTGGGATGTAAAAAAGAAGTTCCAACTATTCAAGGTACTATAATTACAGAAATTCCTGCTGGAACGCAAAATGGAGATAAATTTAAGTTTAGAGGTAAAGGTGTCGATGATGAAAAGAGTGGAAGAAAGGGAGATGCTTATGGTATTGTAAGTGTTATTATTCCAACTAAACTAGATCACGCACAAAAGAAATTATTTAAAAGTCTTGATGAAACTAAGCTTGACAAAGAAAAAGAATTTGTTAAATATAATAAATATATTGAAGATTAATTGTAATAGTACTTCTTTTGAAGTGCTATTTTTTGTGCTATAATATCTTTTAAATTTGGAAGTGTTTTATTATGCTAGTAAGAAAAAAACCAAAAATAAATAAGATTAATAATGGGTTATCTAATGATAAATTAGATGCTTTTTCATGTTTTATAGATACTTTATCTGATACCCATTTTAACTTAAATATATTTTATAATAATATGGTAAATGTCAAGATAAATGAAGTTGATAAGTTTAGCGGGGATCAGAAGACATGTCTTGCATTATATATGCCACTTGAAAATGAAATAAGGTATCTTCGTGATATGCTAGATTCTGGAATAATGCACGAATTATTTCATATGGCAACTTCTGTTATAAAGGATGGGTATTTATATATTGGATTCTTTCAGAAAGATTTAAAAACGGGAGAATACTTAGGTATTGGTCTTACAGAGGGATATACGATACTTATGGATAAAAAGTATTTTTCTGATTATTCTTTAGGAAAAAAAGAAGTCTTAGAAAATGAGTATCCAATTACAAGCTATTTTGTCTCTTTAATTCAAGATATAGTTGGGGAAGATTCAATGGAGAAAATGTATTCAGATTGTAATTTATATACTCTAGTGTTTGCACTTTCTTCTCTAACGGGTAAAAAAAGTACATTTAAATTTATTAGAGCACTTGACTATATCAATATTCATTTTGAAAATAAAATGCATCCTTTAGTTACACCTCGATTAATGTATGCAATTAACTATGCTAATTATTATTGCTATCGTATGATGATAAAACACACTAATAATGTATATAAAAGAAACTTAATTAGTGAGGAAGACTATTTGGATGTGATTAATACAATTGCATCACACTTTGAGCACCCTTTAGCTATTGGTAAATATATTAAGCGAAAATCAACTCCAATTGAACATGATAATATTTATAAATATATTAGAAAAAAAGAATACACTAATAATTAAGGTGTATTCTTTTTCCTTTTTGGTTTATTAGACCTTCTTCTTTAAGATTTTTTATTTCGCGCATCATAGCTGATCTGTCAATTGATAAATAATCGGCTAGATCAGTTAGAGTAAATGGAAGTGTAATGTTTTTATTAATTTGTTTCTTTGTAAGTATATTAAAATAGGCTAATAGCTTATCCCGAATAGTTTTTTTAGTTAAAATTTCAATTCTTTCATTGTAAACTTGGGTTTTACTTATTAAGACTTGCAACATGTTATCAATCAATTTATTATGATATTCACAGTTCTTTTTACATCTATTAATAAGTCTTGAATAATCAAACAATATGACATCTGTTTCACCTTCTGCTATGATATAAAGTTCTTCAGAAAATGTTGGTGATATCCTTCCAAAAGCATCTCCCTCATTTAGTTTTTCAATGATAGTACGGGTACCATTATAGTTGTAACGGATAATTACGGCAGAGCCGGATTCTATTACGCCAACTTGGGTAGTATTAGAAATATTTGAAAGTATCATTGCATCTTTTTTGTAATGTAATTCTTTTGCGTCAAAACAATTTAACATCTTTTTGACATCATTTTTTTCTATGTTATAAAATAGGCTTATTGTCCCCATAAATCGTCACCTTTTCGAGTTTTATTTTTCAACATTTTTCTTTAATTTTATTATAATATCATTTTGTTGCAAGTGCAACAAAAAAAAGAATGTTAATTTGCTATAATGAGAGTGTACTAAAAATAGACGGTACGAAAGTGGAGAGGTAAAATTATGAAAGTTATTAAAAGGGATGGTCACATTGTTGACTACGACAAAGAAAAAATTGAAATTGCTATAGGAAAAGCAAATGCAGAAGTAATGGAAGCTGAACAAGCTACTCAGACTGAAATAAAAAAGATTATTAAATATATTGAAAGTTTAAATAAGAGAAGAATTCTTGTTGAAGATATTCAAGATATTATTGAACTTAAACTTATGGAGTTAAAGAGATTTGAACTTGCTAAGCATTATATTGTTTATAGATATAACCGTGCACTAGTTAGAAAAAGCAATACTACCGATGAAAGTATTCTTAGTCTAATAAGAAATGAAAATAAAGAGTTAAATGAAGAAAATTCAAATAAAAATACAATGCTTGCAAGTACTCAAAGAGACTATATTGCTGGTGAGGTTTCAAAAGATTTAACTAAACGTCTATTATTACCAGAGAAAATTAGTAAGGCACATGAAGAAGGTATTCTTCACTTCCATGATATGGATTATTTTATACAACCTATCTTCAATTGTTGCTTAATTAATATAAAAGATATGTTAGATAATGGAACTGTAATGAATGGTAAGATGATTGAATCTCCTAAGAGTTTCCAAGTTGCTTGTACAGTTATGACACAAATAATTGCAGCTGTTGCAAGTAATCAATATGGTGGACAATCAGTTGAAGTAAAACACTTAGGAAAATATTTAAGATTAAGCCATGATAAAATTGAAAAACGTGTTAAGAAGATTCTTGGAAAAGATGCTGATAAAGAAATTATAAAGAAACTTGTTGATGAAGAAACTAAGAAAGAACTTGCTAGTGGAGTTCAAACTATTCAGTATCAAATAAATACTTTAATGACTACTAATGGACAATCACCATTTGTAACATTATTTATGAATCTTGAAGAGAATGATCCTTATATAGAAGAAAACGCTATGATTATTGAAGAAATAATTAAACAAAGATATGAGGGTATTAAAAATGAAAAAGGTGTTTATATTACACCAGCTTTCCCAAAACTTGTTTATGTACTTGATGAACATAACTGCTTAAAAGGTGGAAAATATGACTATTTAACTAAACTTGCTGTTAAGTGCAGTGCTAAAAGAATGTATCCAGATTATATTTCTGCTAAGAAAATGCGTGAAAATTATGAGGGAAATGTTTTCTCGCCAATGGGTTGTAGATCATTCTTATCTCCTTGGAAAGATGAAAACGGAAATTATAAATTTGAGGGAAGATTTAATCAAGGTGTAGTTTCAATTAACTTACCACAAATTGGTATTATAGCTGATGGAGATGAAGAAAAATTCTGGAGTCTATTTGACGAAAGATTGGATTTATGCCGTGAAGCTTTAATGTGTAGACATCATGCATTACAAGGAATTACATCAGATATTTCACCTGTTCATTGGCAATATGGTGCTATAGCTAGACTTGAAAAAGGTGAAAAGATTGATAAACTTTTAACTGGTGGATATTCAACAATTTCTTTGGGATACATAGGTTTATACGAGGTTACTAAATTGATGAAAGGTGTACCTCATACTGATCCAAAAGGTACTGAATTTGCAACACGCGTTATGCAACATATGAAAGATAAATGTGCAGAGTGGAAAAAAGAAACTGGCTTAGGATTCGCTTTATATGGAACTCCTGCTGAAAGTTTATGCTATAGATTTGCTCGTATCGACTTAGAAAAATTTGGTAAGATTAAAGATGTTACTGATAAAGGATATTATACAAACTCTTATCATGTTGATGTTCGCGAGAAGATTGATGCATTTACTAAGTTAGGCTTTGAAGCTGAATTACAAAAACTATCTACAGGTGGAGCAATATCTTATATTGAAGTGCCTAATATGGAACACAATCTAGATGCCATGGAAGAAGTTGTTAAATTTATCTATGATAATGTTCAATATGGTGAATTTAATACTAAATCTGATTATTGTCATGAATGTGGATTCAGTGGAGAAATTAAATTAAATAAAGATGGAGCATGGGAATGCCCTAACTGTGGAAATAAAGACAAACATAAGATGAATGTAACTCGTCGTACTTGTGGATATTTAGGTGAAAACTTCTGGAACGAAGGTAAGACTAAAGAAATAGGACAAAGAGTTACACATCTATAGAAAAAGGAATGACTTGATATGAATTACATGGAGATAAAAAATTATGATATAGCTAATGGGCCGGGAGTACGAGTAAGTTTATTCGTCTCCGGTTGTACTCATCACTGTAAGGGTTGTTTTAATCCTGAGTCTTGGGATTTTAATGCTGGCAAACCTTTCACTGATGAAACAGTTGAAGAAATAATTGAATTATTAAAACCAGATTATATCAAGGGACTTACTTTACTTGGAGGAGAACCTTTTGAACCAGAAAACCAAAAGTGTTTACTTCCTTTAGTTAAAAAAGTTAAAGAAATTTATCCGAATAAGAATATATGGGCTTATTCAGGATATCTTTTTGATAAACAGATTATGGATGTAATGGCAGAAAAATATGATTTTACCAAAGAATTTATTAATTATATTGATGTTTTGGTTGATGGTGAATTTCATTTAGAAGAAAAAGATTTAGCTATTGTTTATAGAGGCAGTAGAAACCAAAGAATCATTGATGTGAAAGCATCCTTAAGCAAAAAGCATGTTGTATTACATGAAAAAAATGATATAAGATTAGGAGATTTTAAGACATGTCTAAAGTAAGAGGATTTGAGATAGCTAAGGGTTGGGAAGATAAAGGAATACATATTCCGGTTCGTAAAACTAAAAATGCAGCTGCTTATGATATTGAGGCAGCTGAAGATGTTACTATTCCTGTTTTTGCCCCTGGCATTAAGCCTACACTTATACCTACAGGGTTAAAAGCGTATTGTATGGATGATGAATGCTATCTATTATTAAGTAGATCTGGTGGACCTAAAAAAGGCTTACTTACACCACATGGACTAGGTTTAATAGATGCTGATTATTATGAAAATCCTGACAATGATGGACATTTCATGGTTCAAGTATTTAATTGTTCTGACCATGAAATTGAGATAAAGAAAGGCGATGCTATTGCACAAGTAGTATTTATGAAGTATTTGATTTGTGATGGCGACAGCGCTCAAGGTAAAAGACAAGGCGGTTTTGGCTCAACAGATGTAAAATAACATCTGTTTTTTCTTTACATAAAAGTTGATATTGATTTGACAAATCGCCTTAATTTTAGTATCATATTGGCTTGTAGAGAGGGTATTACTATGAAAAAAAGAAATAACTTCGATAAAAAATTTCCATTATTTCTAAAATATTTTCAGGATCCAGTCGTTCAGATGAACATGGTAGAAAATGCTGATTTGGTAAGAAAGTATGATACATATTCAGAAACTATCGATTTTTTCTTAAAAGAACTTGATAAGAGATTTGATGTTTACGTAGTTAGAAATATGATAGTTGAAGCAATCGTTAAATTACCAGATAATATAATGGTGTCTTTAATAACTGCTTATTTAAATAGTAGTGAAGAGGCTAAATCTAATCCTGATTTTATATCATATTATAATAAGACAAGTAATATGGGTATTTCTTCTCTTGAATATATTGAAAAGAACGGGCTTATTACCAATAGAAACTATAAGGATATACCTGAAAAAGCATTGGATGCTAAGTTTGAAGATTTAAGAAGTGGTGCTGAACAATTTAATGGAGTTGGCATAAGTGATATATATTATACACTTTCAATACCTGAAAAAAGATATGTTATTTCTTTAATCGAAGCTAAGATATTGGATCAATTTGATGTATTATTTGATAGATTTAACTTTGGTTTTAAATCGCTATTATCTGTACTTATGCGAAAAGGAATAGATGCAGATATTTTAAATAAGACCATTTATGATGCTTTATCAAAAGAATATGTTTTAGTATTAGTTTGTTTAATATTAGATAATGATGAGGCTGTCTTAGCAGTACCTAATTTAAAGAAATTATTTGCTCATAGCAGATATGATTTGGTAAAAAGTATAATAGATGCTAATCTGTTTATTCCGCTAGCTAGAATTAGCTTAGATAATCTAGAAGAAACAACAGATGAAAAAATAATTGAAGAATTAAAACGTAAAGAACTAGTTTTAGAAAAAGTAGAAAACTAGTTCTTTTTTTTACATTTTTTTTATATATAGTATTATACACTTTCTATGGTGGATGATATGAAAAAGAGATTTAGAGCAAAGAAAAAAATAAGATTTATAAATATTTTTATTTTTCTTTTAATTATGTTTATTACATTTTGTAGTTTTAAAATCATGAAAAGGGTAGAACCTCTATTTTTACTTACTGAAGATTACAGGATATTTACTCTTGATTTTAATCGTAATGATATATTAATGAAAAATGGATTTAAGTTGGTTGAAGAATCTACTAAGCCAGTGTTTAACGAGGTAATAAAAAAAGAAGAAATAAAACCAAGAAAGAAGATTTATATTTATAATACTCATCAAAGTGAAGAATATCTTGATTTTAATGTATTACTAGCTGCACAAGAATTAAAATCTTTATTGGGTGATTTGGAGATTGATGTAATTGTTGAAGAAACTAATATAACGGATGAAGTAAAAAAACACAATTATACATATTCTCAAAGTTATAGGGTTACAAAAGAATTAATGAGCAATCATTTAAATGAAGGCATTTCACTTTTTATTGATTTGCATCGAGATTCATCAAATAAATCTATTACGACAGCGAACATAGATGGGGTGGATTATGCCAAATTAATGTTTGTAGTTGGTTCTAAACATGAAACTTATATGGACAATTATCGCGTAAGTGATGAGATAAATAAAATGATTAAAAATAATAATGCTAACCTAAGCAGAGGGATATTATTAAGAAAGGGAAGCAGTTATAATCAAGAAGTCGCGCCAAATGTTATTTTAATTGAGTTAGGCGGACCGTATAATACGAAGAATGAAATACTAAATACCTTACAGGTCTTAGCTAAGTCAATATATGAATACTTGGAGGAATAGTATGGAAAAGAAGAAAAATGGTAATTGGTTTTTTCGGGTGATGATGGTATTGTTTATTATGTTTTTATGCCTTTACTCTATGAGTATTAATGGCTATGTTGAAAGCGTTAATATGAAAAGAACTTTGCTAACAGAAGAACAAATTAGCAAGTTTGAAAATGATGTTAATGATGGAAAGTATGTCGATATGAATGATTATTCTTTAAAAGAAGATGTGGATTATTCAAATAAGGTAAGCGATTTTGGTGAAAAATTGAGTGAACTTATAGGTGTAGTAGCTAGAAAGTCTATAGATATGTTTAATAATCTTTTTGCGTATCTTTTTGAATAAATACTTGATTTTCTAATGCTTTTGTATTATAATGAATTAGTCATTTGAAGATGACTAATTTGTCCGCGTAGCTCAGCTGGATAGAGCACTCGCCTTCTAAGCGAATGGTCACGTGTTCGAATCACGTCGTGGACACCATTTTGTATTAAACAACGCAAAAGCGTTGTTTTTTCGTGGGAGAATAGATTTACCCCTCATTTACCTTTCATTTTCTTAAACGAATGTAAATGTATTTAAATATTATATTGTGAATATGAAACGATTTTGCTTTACTTTTGTATACTAATAATACTTTTTTATTGCTATGATTATTTATCATCGCGAACACCTTTTTGTATTAAACAGCGCATAAGCATTGTTTTTTCTTTTTTATAGTAATAATTATTGTTATCAGTTAATTTATAATATATAATTATTTATAGGGAGTTTTGATATGAAAATACATGAGTTTAAAAAATTTGGAGTAAGTGAAAACTTGCTTAATATATATGTAAATAAAGGATACATT
>CAYWFZ010000014.1:0-2936 GCA_964458035.1 uncultured Muribaculaceae bacterium
TGTTCTTTCATTGCAGGCATATCGAAAATATTAGATAATTGAATATATAAATATGTAATATCGTGAGTTAATAGTATCAATTTTGTAGTTTCTTGGAAGCTTTTATTTATAAGATTAGATATTAAGAATTGCTTAAATAGAATATAGCTAGATATATCTAGAGACACAACGGGATCATCTATAACTATTGTTTTATTTGACAAATCATCATTAATTATAGAATTTATGAAAATTGCTAATGCTAATTTGTGCTTTTGTCCATCACTTAGTTCACTTATGTCGTCATGTTTTTTTATTTTATATGTAAATTTATGAGGGTTAGAATATTTATCTACGGAAATATCAATACTCTTACTTAACCCTAAATCTTTAAATATTTGATTAATTCCATTAGCTATCTTAGTTCCCTCAGAGTCCATTAATCTATCTAATTCTTCTGTTACTTGTTTTCTTTTGTTCTCATTGAATACCTTTGCATTATAATAGAATTCAATTTTACCTTCAGATTTATTTAGTATATAATTTATAATCGATTTTTGCAATTCACTTATTTCTACTGTTTTTATATCTTTAACCTTCAAATCAATAATAAATTTGTCATATTCATTTTTTTCAACTCTTTGTTTTAATTTCTCTAAATCCGAAATAATATTGCATATATATTCAATAACATCTTTATCAATTTCTTTATAAATTTTCTCTTTTGAAATACTTTTGCATATTTGCAATTCTTCATCAATATCTTTTATTAGATTTCTTTTTTCAACAATATAATCATTATCAAATATTCGTTTCCATTTTTCAATTGACTTTTTTATATCTCTATTTCCGCAAAATAAGCAGTAATCTTTTTCTTGGTGAAGTTTGTACCATTCAAGTATTTTTGATTTTAAATTTTCATCTAGCTCTTCTTCCTTAAATACTTTCTCCGTTGAATTAATTAATTCTTTGTTAATCTTTAACAAACTTATTTTATTGTTCATATTCGATATAAAACTATTCTTATCTTTTAGTATTATTTCAGATAGTAATTGGCTTGTTCTTATTTTTGAGATTAAATCATTAAATATTGAATTGTTTTTAAAGTAATTGATTTTATTTATTAAAACGTCGTCAGAATCTATATCTGTTTCTAATTTTATTTGTGGATTATATTTTTTTAGTTGCTCTTGTATTTGTTCATCTTCTAAGGTGAATTCTTTCAATTTGAATAAATTTAAATATTCCGAAAATATAAATGGTATGCCATGATCTGTTATTTTCTTTGTATAGAAATTGCTCAACTCTTGTAGATATTGAACAACAACCTTCTCTTGTTCCTGAATTCTTGTGATATAAGTGCGCAATTTTACTATATTTTCTCCTAACCAAAGGCCGGAGAAATTCTCTTTCGTCATTGCTGATTGACTAAATCCTTTTTCAGAAATATTGTATATGTTTCTATATATAAAATCTTCATTAAAAACATACTTTCTATCAAATGTCGCTGTTCTACTTAGAGTTGTTTTTCCTACACCGTTTTTACCATAGATTGCTATTAGCTGTTTGTCAGTTGAGAATTTTATTTCTTTTTTTGTTTCAAAATTTGTAAATGATATTTCCATCTTTTCTCCTTCTAAAAAAAGGCATCCTAACTATGACGCCTTTTAAACTACCCATTTTCGTTTTCTTCATCCAATTCATCTATTTGTCTAAAGTCTAGTTTATATATATTATCAACTTTTTCAAAAGCAACGCTGTCAATACCTATTTCCAACAATTTATCATATGTCACAAGTTCATTTTCTTCTAATTGTAAAACATCACGTAATATCCATTCACCTAATACTTTGTTTGGATTTGACATAATGGCTTTTCCGTTATCTTGGCATACTTTCATTGAGATTTCTTTTCCACTTGGTAAAAATACATTAAAACTTTGATTACGTGGAGGAAAGAAATCTGAATATTTTTCTCTTAATTTTGCTGGAAAGGGAATATAAACTTCGTTAATATCTCTTTTTCGTCCCCTTGCATTCCATTGGTTTAATCCACTTCTCTCTGGAACAATTCTTTTTCCATGAGAATAAGAATATAGTGGCATAACAAGAGTGTTTTCTTCAGTTACAGTTATAATTGCTGGCAATTCTTCAATATTGATAAGTGACAACGGATCTTTTGCAACTATTACTCTTATTTCTGCAAAGTAACTGTCGGTTATAAATTGCTTATATAGAGTGCTTTTTGTAATGTTAAATTTGTAATTATGTTTTCCATCAGTAAAATCGATAGTATTGGCTTTTACATCTTTTAAAATAATCTTATCTATATCGATAAAATCCATTGGCTCCTCATAAAAATGGAACCCATCGTCGTTTCGAACGATACAATGGAAAATCATTTTATCTATATTGTAAGTTTTCATTGTAAATAATAATCGTTTATTTCTTAATTCTGCAATTTTCTTAACCTTATTCTCTGCTTCTAAATTTTCATACAAAGAATGTTGATTATTAAACTCCTCTATTTTTTGGAATGTTTTTTTGTTTTGTTCTAAGAAAGTTTTTATTCCAACACCTACATTACCCAGCTTTGCATCTGCAGGTACATCTGATCTAGCAAGGTTGACAGCACCAAATGCGTTACAGTATAAATTTTCAGTTGCTCTATAGTATATCATTGGTGTTGAACTATCGCTAAATAGGGAAGACAACATTCCTACAACTTTTAAATCTTCTAAATATTTATTTAAATCTTTTTCATTATACTTAATTATTTGCATTTTTGTCTGTCTCCTTTATTGCTTCTACTATTTTTTCGGCTACTCTTTTTATTACGTTAACTGATACGGCATTTCCCGCTTGTTTATAAACTCTTGAGTCGGCCATATTCTCGGGAATAATGAAATCCTTTGGGAAGCCTTGAAGCATTAAGCATTCTATAGGCAACAATTTTCT
>CAYWFZ010000014.1:2946-31538 GCA_964458035.1 uncultured Muribaculaceae bacterium
ATATATTAAGGGAACATTATGTCCTCCCATTCCCATATTTGCAGTCAGAGTTGGACAAACTCCGTTTTTATTTGCTCTGACATAGATTCTTCGATATTGATAAACTATGTTATATTCATTTATATTTTCTTTTAATAGAGCATAGCATTTTTTATCCCTTTCATATAAATACTTTTTTGGTACCTCTATATTCCAATCGATTATTTTGCTTATTGTATTATTTAATGCTATTTTATCAGGCCATTTAAAGTTGTTGTGGTCTTCTTTATTCAAAAATCCTATAATGAATATTCTTTCTCTATTCTGAGGAAGATTACCATACTCACATGTATTTAACACTTTGTCTTCTACTTCATACCCATAACGTTCTAAGGTTTCCTTGATTACGGTAAATGTATTACCTTTATCATGCGTTTTAAGATTTTTAACGTTTTCCAAAAAAATTATTCTTGGTTTGTTGCTATTTTCTTCCATCTCCTTGAGTAATCTTATAATCTGAAAAAACATATTTCCCCTATCATCTTCAAATCCTTTTCTATATCCTGCAATTGAAAATGGTTGACATGGAAAACCTCCAGCAAGAATATCAACTTTTGGGATTTCTTTTCCTTTAATGTTACATATGTCTCCTACTACTAATTTTATATCCTTATGGTTAGCACTAAATGTTTCAGCACAGTAGCTATCAATTTCGTTTGCCCATATTGATTTTACGCCAGCATACTTAAATCCTAAATCAATGCCACCAATTCCAGCAAATAAACTTGCCATTTTAAGTTTTTTCAAGTTTTCACCTCCTGAAACTCTTTATATAAATTATAACATTATATTTTTAAAAAAGCAGCACTTTAAGCAAAATATGCAATAATTTTTTATAAAACTTTCTCCTTAAGTGACCTATAACTACATTGTTAATAACTTACAAGTTTTAAACAATAAAAAATACCTAGGTATATTTCTAGGTATTATTTTTTATGTTTAATCTTCTTTTTAAATAAGAACATTACTTCTCTTTCTTCTACTGGACCTAAAGAGAAATTTACTTTTGGATCATAGCTGTCAAAGTTTTTCTTTGGTATTATTCTATTATATTCTGTTGGTGCATCGTTTACAATTGTGTATTCAGTTTCATTTTTTAAAACTTTATCACGATAGTATGGGTCAAATATTTTAACATCTCCATCATCTGTAAAACCTGTAACTAAAACATAGTGTCCCCAGTAATCATAACAATATACTACTGCACATATCTTGCTATCTTTGTTACTATCAAATGTATTTTTAATAAAATCTAAAGTTACTTCATCAAGTGTATGAAAATCAACTGTTATTTTAAAATTACTATGCTCTTTGAAATACTCTCCTAACCAGAAGGAAAAGAATTTCATTGCTTCGTGATTAGTTCCAAAAAATCCCCATCCTCTTTTTGTATAACCATCAAGTAAAAAGTTATTAACGAAATGAAGTAAATCCGGTGGAAACGCTTCTCTTGGAATCATATAACTTAAAGCATTTTCCATAGTTGCTGTTCCACAGTCATGTCCCGTAAATTGATATCTTAAAGGTGTTTTAATAATAATCATCTCCCTAGTTATATTATAGCATATGTTGTTTTTATTAGTACATTTTGAATAAAAGTAATAGCCAAACACATTTTTGGAGAACATTGCTATCACAGATGATTGCTGAAGAATATTAGTTGGTAGTAATGCTGTCCACTGGAAATGAAAGTAAACTAATATAATAAATGTAGTTAAATAAAAAAACGATGAGTTTATATTAAAAAAAATTAGAGGAATAATAGCACCTCTAATTTTTATTTAGTAATAATTTAGCATGTACAACTAATTTTTTGTTTTTATTTGAACAGGTTGATAGGGTTAAAATATTATCCTCTTTAGATATAGCTACATTAAAATTATAGATACTTCTATTTTTAAGCACATTTAACCATGATGAGAGCTCTTCATCACTAAAGTTTGTTTTAATATAATCATCAGTTGTATCTATGCGATAGATACTAAATATTTCATATTTATAATTAGCATCAGGTGTTTCAACATAAATGTAATGTTCATTATTCTTTAAATAATCTTCTTTAGTTAAATTTTTTAAGGTCCCAAACATTGATTCATCTAAACGATTATGGCCATAAATAATAGTGTTTTTTTCATTTTTACTCATATCACTTCGATAATCTAAGAAAATCCATCCTGCTTGATTTTTCTTTTTATTAAACGAATGCGTTAAATAGAACGAATTATCTGAATGACGAACAATTGGATAGTCTATTCTAGTATTTGGTATTTCTATCCATCCAACCACTTCATCATTCATCTTTTTTAGTTTCTCAAAGTCTATTATAGAGTTATTATCTGTGGATTCTATTTCGTTTTTAGAATTAGTAAAATCTTTCTTTTCTCTATTTTCTTCTATTTCATGCATCATTAAATTGGTTGCCTTATTATCTATATTCCAATTAATAATCTTTAATAAAGAAAAAAGAAAAAGAGAGAAAATAGGAATCATTAGAAGAATTGGAATTAACAATTTCTTTTTCATGTTTACTCCTCTACTTTTTTTCTTTCTTTAAATATCTATAAACATAGATTCCACATCCTACTAGTAATGTTGTTGATGCTATAAATATTAATATATATGTCCAAATTTCATCATATGTTTTTGGTACATTTTCTCCAACCGATGTAGTATTATTTAGTTCATTAACAACGTCGATTGTTGGTACTCCATTTTCAAGTTTTACTGCATAACCTTCTACAGTAATATTTCCATCATTATCAACACTTATTTTAATTGGTCTTTCTGATGGTTTATATCCTTCAGGAGTTTTTGTTTCCTTTAGATAATATGTAGTGTTAGCGTTTAATCCTTTAAACTGTAGCCCAGTTTTAACTATGTTATTGCATGTAATATCTTCACATAGACTAAACTCTGCTCCATCTAAAGATTCATTTTTTATATTAATCTTATTAACATTGAAATTGATATTTGCTGTTTTAAATTCCACTTGGGCTTTATATTCTTTTGTAGTATCTAAATATTTTTTATTATCTGCTAGTGCTCCAATTAATTCTACTGTATTAATTATACTATGTGAGTCTTCATCTTTTACTAGAAATTTTGCAAACACTGAAATACTTGCATGAGGAGCAATTGTATCAATTATAGCGAATTTAGAATTTCTTAGATGGTAGCCGTCTCCTTCTAAGAATACAGCTCCATCTAGCTTTTCTTCTAGCGCTACTTCATGTATTTCATACTCTGCTGTATTTGTAACAACTATTTTAAATGATACTTCATCATTCTTAAAGTATTTATCTTTTGGATTTGTAATCTCTTTTGCTATAGTTGGTGAAAATACTCCATTGATAATTTGCCATTCTCCATTTATTATTATATCTTCTTCTGGCATAACAAATGTTTCGTTTTTATACCATCCTAAGAACCGACATTCTCCTACTGTTCCATCATCATCTGTAGTACAAGTTGTGTTATCTGGATTTTTTGCAACTGTTACGATAGTACCCGCTGCATATTCCTCTTTAACTGGTAAAACAGATTCAGGTGATACAGGTTTAACTGCACCTTCAAAGACATAGCTTACTGAATACTTTCTAAGTTCGAAAGACCCAACTATTTCGATATCTTCTTCTGGCATAACAAATGTTTCATTCGTTAAATCAACAGTGCTTGTTGTTGTCCATCCTTTAAAGACATACTTACCAAAGATACTTCCATTTTTTAATGATTCTAATTCTACTTCGTCGTCTTTTGAATAGAATTCATCTTTTGGTAAAATATAATTATCTGGTACTACTCCGTTTATTTTATAAGATACCTTATAAGTTTCTTTTTCTGTAAAAGTTCCTTTAAATACTATTTCATGACTTGGCATTTCAAAACTATTATTTATAACTTCTACATCTTCGCTTGTCCATCCACTAAATGAATAACCTAAGATATTTGGTTCTTTTTCAAGTCCGACCAATGAACCACTTGCATATTCATTTATCTCTGGTAATGGTGGTGCAGATGATGGTATGGTTCCAAAATACTCGTATCGAACTTTATAAGTTTCTGTATTGTCTCTTCCCATATAGGCATGCACCGTATTGGATTTTGTTGAGATTAGTTTTTCTCTTGCATATGCTGTATTATAAAAATCTATTCTTTTTTTATCTCCGAGTGTTGGTGTTCTTGTTACAACTCCAACTGTTAACTTACATCCTGCTCTTAGCCCCTTTACCTTATATGAGACTGTTCTATTTTCTTCATTATAGTTAAGGCCATCATAATTACCTACAACATATCCAGAGCAACCTGATCCATCCCTTTGATTAACTGCTCCGATTGTTCCATCTGCAGTATTAACAAATTCTTTAAAGATTAATCCTTCTGGTAGCTTATCTTCAACAAAGATAACATCGCTTCGAATTTCACATGTTGATTCACTATTTGAAGAAGAAACTGAATTTGCGGATTTTCCATCATATAAAACATCAATATAGTATATAAGGTCAGTATTCTCTGCTACCCTTGTATTGTTTTCAACTGGTACAGCAAAAGTATTTGCTAAAAAAGCTCCTAAAATTGATATAATGACTGTGCTAAAATATATTGTCTTTTTATTATGAATTATTTTCTTTATATCCATATTAACCTCCAGGCACTTTTATACTGTACCTTTAATTTTAACATTATTAAAGTTACTATTTTGATCTTTAACCCAATTGACCATAACGTCATCTTTTACTATAATAAGGCAATCTTTTTTTACATAATTAAACATTCTTAACATATAGGTTACTTTTGTGGTATCAAAGTTACTTATGTCTAGAGTTGTTAAACTACTACATCCAGAGAACATATAAGGCATTGATGTTACCTTTGACGTATCAAAATTACTTAAATTTAGACTAGTCAACTTACTACATTTTGAAAACATGCTGGACATGTCTGTTACTTTTGCTGTATTAAATTTGCTTAAATTTACGGATGTTAAACTACTACATCCATTAAACATATTAGCCATTGACGTTACCTTTGACGTATCAAAGCTGCTTAAATCTAGAGTGGTTAAACTACTACAATCGCCAAATATTCCGGACATATTGGTTACTTTACTTGTGTTAATGTTGCTTACATCTATAGCACTAAGTTTACTACATCCAGAAAATATATAAGACATATAGGTTACTTTTGTAGTATCAAAGTTGCCTATATCTAATGTGCTAAGTTTACTACATCCAGAAAACATGTAGGACATATCGGTTACTTCTGATGTGTTAAAGTTGCTTACATCTAGTGTTGTTAGACTACTACAGTACTGAAACATGTTAGCCATATTTGTTACATTTGTTGTATCAAAGTTGCTTACATTTACTAATGTTAAACTGCCACAACTATGGAACATGTCAGTCATATCTGTTACATTTGTTGTATCAAAGTTGCTCACATCTAATGTTGTTAATTTGCTACATCCATAAAACATACTTGCCATATTTGTTACTTTTGATGTATCGAAATGGCTTACATCCAGAGTTGTTAGGCTTCTACACCCCTCAAACATGTAGCACATTTTTCTTACATTTGATGTATTCCAACTTGATATGTCTAAAGTGGTCAAGTTATTACATTTATAAAACATATAGTACATATTTGTTACTTTTGATGTATCGAAATGGCTTACATCTACTGTTATTAAACTACTGCACCCATCAAACATACTGCTCATATCTTTGACTTGACTTGTGTCAAAGTTTCTTATATCTAGAGTGGTTAAACTACTGCATCCATCAAACATACTGCCCATATCTTTGACTTGACTTGTATCAAATTTGCTTACATCTAGTGTTGTTAATTTACTACATCCATCAAACATACTGGACATATCTGTTACGTTTGAAGTATCAAAGTTACTTAAATCTAAGCTTGTTAAACTACTACAATTTTGAAACATATAAAACATAATTTTTACTTGGCTCGTGTCGAAATTACTTAAATCTATTGACGTCAATTTCTCACAATAAGCGAACATATGTGATATATGTATTACTTTCCTTGTGTCGAAACTGCTAACATTTAAACTTGTCAATCGTTTACAAAACGAAAACATATGGGACATATCTGTTACGTTTGACGTATTAAAATTATTTACATTTAAATTAGTTAATTTTTCACACTGACAAAACATACTTTCCATATCCGTTACTTTACTTGTATCAAAATTACTCACATCTATAGTTGTTAAAATTTCGCATCCCATAAACATTCGATCCATTTTTGTCACATTTGAAGTTTTAAAATTGCTTACATCTAAATTAGTTAGTTTTTCACAACAATAAAACATTTGTGACATATCTGTTACGTTTGTCGTATCAAAATAATTTAATCCTTCAATACTTGTAAGATTTGAAAAATGATCAAATAGATAACTAGAATTAGTATTTGCTATTACTCCATCTTCTCCTTGTATGTGTAATCTGTATTTGCTGGAATTTCCACCATCTGACTCTATATACGCCATAACACTTCCATTATTTTCAGCACTTACATCCCACTTTTTACTTTCAGCAATATCAGCAGGTATATTAATCCAGTCTTCAAATACTATAGATGTGATTGAAGAACTATATCTCCAAAATGCCTCAGTTGAATATGACGAATTTCTTTTTTTCATAATTGGTGCGACTTTTTTTGCTACTGTTCCATCCATGCTCTTTGCTAGTTTTAATGTCGACCATGTTGCTCTGATAATAACATCTTCATCTGGCATTTGGAATGAGTTATAGCTAATTTTTTTTACATCATCTGTTACTATTTCCCAACCATTAAAAATATATCCTTCACAAGTTGGTTCTTGATTACTTATATTTACATGTTCAAATATTAAATGTTTTTCTTGTGATGGCAAATTTCCTATTGTACATCCTTCAGGTGCGTTTGCTTCATATATTACTTTGTAGTTATTCGCTAAGATTGGTGTATCGTTACTTGTTACATTTTCTTGATTATCTTTGATATATGACTCAATTGTTTCCTTTTTATTAGTTGGATATAAGTCATCTTCACTTAACTTTTCCTTTAAAGTTACGTTAATAGTCATTTTTGCGTCTTTTCCTGACTTTAGGTTGTTGATATTCCAAATTACTTTAGGAGTTTTCCCTTCATATTCTAACTTTGCTTCGCCGATACTGGTTTCAACTTCATCAATACTTTCTATATTGAAATATTCATCATTTATATAGTCAGTAATAGTAAAATTTTCATACTCTAATGGTAATATGGAAGCATCAAATAGTACATTATTTAATGTTTCCATATCAGCTATATATTGATTATCAGAGATTTTTTTTATTGGATCTAAAATATCTTCTCCCATTTCATACTGAATACCATTAATGGTGGCATATGGATATTCACTTTTTATAAACCCATATTCTGCTACTTCATTTGGTGTGTCTTCATTTGGATATCCATCTGTTAAGAACAATACTACCATATCTCGATTTTGTTCCTGTTTATAATCATTTAATATCGTCTCTACATTTTTTAATGCTTGATAATAATTTGTACATCCTGTTGTTGTTAAATTATTAATTTGTTCAATCATTAAATCTTTATTATTAGTTAAATTTTCAATGATTCTGCTACTTGTTTCAAATGATATTAAAGCTGCATTGTTATTAGGATTGGTAAGTAATACATCTACTAAATCAGTTGCATCTTCCTTTACTCGAGAAATTTTTTCGCCATCCATACTTCCAGAAACATCTAATACTAAGATTATATCTTTATCTCTTTCTTCTGATTTTAAAATTGTGTCCACATTAAATGTGATTTGAGCTTTTCCTCGTTCTAGCCATTTAGCGCTTTTAATAACATTCCAAGCTCCGGGTTCTTTATTCTCATAACTTACATTTTTAGATGTTATTGTTACACTTTTAATTGGATTTCTTGCTGCAAAACTGGATTTTATAAGAAATCCGCCTACAACTACAACAAACACTAATAAAATTGCTATTATTTTTTTATATTCTCTTTTCATACAACACTCTTCTATCTTATTTAAAGCATAACACTTTGATGACTTATCAGTCAAGCCATAGCAAATTTAAGTTTCGGTATTTTCAAAACATATAAAGTATTTACATATCTTTTTTTAAATAATATAATAAAATTGCTTAGGAGGGATATAAATGGATAGAAATGAAGTACGTAAATTATTAATTAGAATTGGAGAGATAAAATGTAATCAAGGTATTCTAATTGATGACTTACATAAAGAATTTGAAAATATTGATGAAGATGAGTTTTTATCAATTCTAGCTGGTTTAGCAACTAGATATGTTATACGTATTGATGGAAAGTATTCAATGGATTGTTATTCATTAGAGAAATATAATAAAATTATTGGACTTGAAAGAGAAGGATATGCTGCTATTGATGCAGTATGTAATGATAAAATATGGAGTATGACAGAGAAGTTCTTAAAAGATAATGATTATGATAATTTTTCTTTCTTTTCAGCTGTAGAAGTTGCTAAAAAAATTGTTGAAAGAGAAATAGACTCTATTATAAAAAAATAAACATCAGATTAACTGATGTTTTTTTATCGATATCGGTTCCCTCTAATGTTTTCATCTTCTACATAATTTAAAGGTTCACTAAAATGATTAGTTTTAAATTTATATGCTACATCAACTGTTTGAAGTAAGAGTTTATATCTAACACGATTATATTCAGATTCTCTACTTGTCGCGATATCGTCAAATAATTCATACTCATTTTCATTAAGGTCTGCTATAGGAGGTATTATTCCTCTTGAAAGAAGCATTTTATTTAATAAACTTTTAGCTGTTCTTTTATTACCTTTTATAAATATCTGGTCAACTATCAAAGATGCAAATATGTTAATACATCCTTCAACGAATTCTAAATCTTTCGCATTATCATACAGATAATCATAATTAGCCTGATAATCTTTAAATATTGAATCTATTTCTTTGTAATCTTTAGATTCAATAGTATCACCATTTGGTAAAACTATTTCGTTTTTCTTGACTGCATCTACTGTTCCTTCAGAACACGATAATTCACTTTGACTTTTTAGACATTCTTTTTTTATATCTAATTTAGTAGGTTCTTTTAATAAAGATAGTAGAATTCCATAAGCTAAATTATCTATTTCAGTAGCATTCTTATTATTAAATATTAAATCAGCATTCTCTTCGCTTAAATAAGTCCCTTTTAATAATTCATTTTGAATATATGGTAATTTGGATTTGTCTATTTTAATATCTTCAAAAGATAATGTGCTTAGAATCATTCTTCTAATGTATTCATCTATGTGAGATTCTGGTTGTTTAGTAAATATACTTTGCATAGCATGTTCATCTATGTGCAACTTTCGTAGTTTTAATGCTTCAACATATTTATTGACACATTCTCTTAGTTCCGTTATATCAGTACTTAAGTTTATATCTTCCTCTATTTGATCATGTAATGTCATTAGATTAATATTAAAGCAAGATTCTATTTCATCTATGTTATGTGGGAATGAGAAAGAGTTTGTTATATCAAGATTTTTGATTCTTCTTTTTACCTCTTGAGATTCTTGCCAACTATAGTTTCTTTTTAAAACTATTACTCTTAATCTTTCAAGCGCTTCTTTTTCAAGAGGAGTAGCCTTTGATTGCTTAAGACCTTGTTCACGTAATAAATAGTAGTCATTTATATCAAGATAGTCTATCTGCTTAGCTAAATAGTTAAAACAAGAATATGCTACATAATCAGCTATTGTCTTTTTTGATGTTATATTAAATTTAAGAAAGTCTTTGTTCCAAGAGACTAGTGTATCATGATCCAATTCAAGATAAGGAGCAGCAAGAAAATTATAGTAACCTGATAAGAGATTTCTCATAGTATCTTTTATATCATCAAGAGTTACATCACTTTTAAAATCATGATTGTTATTGAATACTCCATATTCCATTAGTTCACATGTGATTGAATAAAGGTTAGCATTAATATTATTATTTCTCTTTAGTGGTTCATAAAATAATTCAGCAATTAACGATAGATATTCCATCATTTTTGGATCTTGATATTTTTCAATTATTCTAGTGAATGTTTTATAATTTTCAGAAAATCTTTTATCAGCACAGAAGTATGCAAAATTAGTAAGTAAAGGTTTTAGTTCGGGGAATATTTTTATTAATTCATGATTACAATTTAGTATATCATTTAAAATATTAATTTGATCCTTATTATCAAATTTAACTATCGTTTTAAAATCACTTGATTTAATATAATAGTATTCTTGATCTTTTGTAAGTGTATACTTATCTTCTATCTTATTTAATATTTCTACTATTGTAGATAGAAGAGTTTCTGTTTCAATTGAGTACGTAAGGTTATACACAAATAAATCTTCTTCATATTTAGCTTTATTATCTCTTAGTTCTTCATCTTTTTTTATTATTGCTTGTTGTTTATCAAATGCTTCTTTATTTAACATATTATACCTCTACTCTTTTTATAAAATTATTATATCATATTAGAACATCTTACTAAACTTCGACTTGTTAACGTCAGTAAAGTTTTGTATTATTTAATTTATTTTAAATTTTTATATGTTATAATTATTTTAATAGGATGCAATAGTTTTTGTTGGTATGATTACTTGTAATCCTAAAGAAAATGAGGAGGTGTTGTTATTAGATATCAATACACTAAGACTGTTAGTTTAAAGCCTTGGCAAACTATTCTTATGGGTTTCGTATTTGTGCTTATTGGTATTGGGTTAATTATTTACGGATATTCTTCTGTAAGTAAAAAATCTGATAAAAGTAAAACTTATGTTGAAGTAGTTGCTAGTGTTGTCGACTATGAAAGTAGATATAATTCAGATAATGAAAGACTTTATGCTTCGATCGTTGAATATACGGTTAATGGAAAAAAATACGAAAGTACTTCCAGTACTTCTTCTAGTGTAAAAGAACCATTAGGTACGAAAATAAGACTAAAGTATAATCCCAATAATCCTAGTGAGGTAATTTGGGTTGATGATCATGGTAACTTTGTATTGTTCATTGTTGGAGGAGTTTTTATTGTCACAGGTGTTTTTGTAGCAATTTCTGCTGCATTACATGGTAAGAAAAAGCAAAAGGATAACGAACAACAAATAAACACATTTGATAATACATGCACAAATGAACTAACACAACAAGAAAATGGGTTATATAATAATCCTGATATAATAAATGAAATTGATACTAATGTATCACAGAATACCAACAATAATCAAAATAATATTAATATGTAGGAGGAAATAAGATGGTTAAGATTATTTTAATTGCAATTGTTGTAATCTTAGTATTAATTGTTATTTATGCATTATCTGCATATAACAGTTTTGTAAGATTAAATAACAAAGTTAAGGAAGCATTCTCTACTATGGATGTTTACCTAAAGAAAAGATGGGATTTAATTCCTAATATAGTAGAAACAGTAAAAGGATATGCAGCACACGAAAAAGATACTTTAGCTGAAGTAGTTAATCTACGTAATGGAGCATATGACTCTATGAGCGATGAAGAAAAAATCAAAGCTAATAAAGAGTTATCTAAAGGTGTTACTAAAATAATGGCTCTAGCAGAAGCTTATCCTGACTTAAAAGCAAATGAAAACTTCAAAGAACTTAGTAAAGAACTTACTAAAGTAGAAGAAGATATTGCTAACTCTAGAAAATATTATAATGGTGTAGTTAGAACTTATAATGATAAAGTTCAAATGTTCCCAAGTAATATATTCGCTGGAATGTTCGGATATAAAGCAAAAGAAATGTTTGAAGTAGATGCTTCTGAAAGAGAAAACGTTAAAGTAGAATTTTAGTATAGGAGAGTTATAAAATGAAGTCATTTTTAAAATATGCATCAATTATAACTCTTTTTCTTTTGGGTTTTATATTTAAGCAAAATGTATACGCATTAGAAAATAATACATCTTATGTAAATACTAAAAGTATGTCTTCATTAATAGTTGGTGATTTATCATTTGATACTTTTGAATTTATAGATAATTCTAGTAGTTCTACTCAGAGTATTGGAATATCTGGAAATGTCTATTCATATAATGAAGAAGCTATTAATTATAAGATGTCTTTAAGTCTTTTTGATAGTTCGTATAACAAAATCGGTGAATATGCAAAAAGTTATTCTGCCAATCCACGAACAAGATCAAAGATTATTCACATGGCTAGTATAGATATACTAAATGGAAAGAGTTTTACTGATGTTAAATATTATAAAGTATCGATTATTATAGAAGATGAACGTGGAAACGTAGCAACTATTTTTGATACTCCTAGTAAGGTAAGTTCATTTAAGGGTTTAGATTATGTAATTGATGCATATGATATTGATGTTATAGTAAATAAAAACAATACATTTGATATAACAGAGCATATTACTGCATACTTTAATCAAGCAAAACATGGTATATTTAGAAAAATTCCTTTAAAGAATGAAGTAAATAGAGTTGATGGAACAAGTTCTAATAATAGAGCAGTTATAAGTAATCTTAGTGTAGATAATGAATATACAACAAGTAGATCATCTGGTATATATACAATTAAAATTGGAGATGCGAGCACAACTGTAACGGGTAAGCATGAATATACTATTAAATATACTTATAATATTGGTAAAGACCCATTAAAAGATAGTGATGAGCTATATTTTAATTTAATTGGTGATGAATGGGATACTGTTATAGGTAATATAACTTTTAAAGTTACTATGCCAAATGAATTTGATCAAACTAAACTAGGTTTCTCAACGGGCTATTATGGTAGTACAGATAATGATTTAATTAATTACACAGTTGAAGGGAATATAATTAAGGGGTCTTATAAAGGTATATTAAGAGCCAATAATGCTTTAACAATACGTACTGAACTTCCTGAAGGTTATTTTGTAGGTGCCGGAATTAATTTTAATCCGTTAAATTTACTAATAATTATTATTCCAGTTGTATTTGCAATTATTTCTGTTATTATATGGAAGAAATATGGTAAAGATGACTTGGTAGTTGATGTTGTAGAGTTTTATCCACCTGAAGGATTTAATAGTTTAGAGGTTGGTTTCTTTTATAAAGGAGAAGCTGAGGATAAAGATGTAACATCATTACTAATTTATTTAGCTAATAAAGGATATATTAAAATAAAGGAAACAGAAGAAAAATCATTATTTACTAAAACTAAGAGTTTTAGGATAACTAAACTTAAAGAATATGATGGTACGAATATAAATGAAAGAGTATTTTTAGAAGGATTATTTAAAAATAATAAAACAGAAGTTGGGGTTTCTGACTTACAAAATGATTTCTATCGTACTAAAAATAAGATATTAAATGATATTAATGATAAAAAAAACAAAGATAAAATCTTTGAATCAAAAGCAAGTTCTATAAGCCCACTTTTAATTTTATTTATGATTGTTTCATATTGTTTAATCACGATCCCACCTATTGTTTTATTTTCCGATATAGAGTTAATTATATTTGCATTAATTTTTCCACCTATTGGTTTTGCAGTTATTTTTGCTGGAATACGTGAATTAATAAAGTATAAAGTTAAGGGATTACTTCCGTTTATTTTTACACTTATTTGGGGTATTCCATTTGGATTTCTCCCATGGTCGGAAGCAGTTTTACCGGCATTACTCATTGATAAATACTATTTAGTTGCTTATGTTATTGGAGTTATATCTTTAGTAGTTATGATAATATGTAAAAAATATTTACCAAAAAGAACTTCTTATGGTACAGAGATGCTTGGCAAATTAAATGGATTTAAGAGTTTCTTAACCAGTGCTGAAAAAGATAGACTAGAAGCTTTAGTTATGGAAAATCCAACTTACCTTTATGATATATTACCCTACGCTTATGTACTTGGGGTATCAGATAAGTGGATTAAAAACTTTGAATCTATTATGGTTGAAGCACCTAGTTGGTATGATAGCCCGAATGCATTTGATATAGTTGTATTTAATAGTTTTGTTGAATCGACTATGTCTTCTGCTAATAGCGCGATGTCTTCTTCACCCTCATCTTCTAGTAGTGGTGGCGGTGGATCTTCTGGTGGTGGATTCTCCGGTGGTGGATCCGGTGGAGGTGGCGGAGGTTCTTGGTAAGAATCTTGATGTCTATAATAAAACAAGTATATTTTGTACTTGTTTTATTATGCTTGAATAAATAATTAAATTAGATTAATATATATTTATAGGAGTTTAGTTTATGAAAAAATTTTTTTTATTTATTATCACTGCTTTTTGTTTTATTACAGCCACCGATGTATACGCCAATCCATATAAACATTCTTTTAAACTTAATGGGAATGAATTAGTAAACTGTACATGGTTTGCTTGGGATCAAGCATACAGAAAAGCAGGAGTTTCTCTTCCTGGATGGGGGAATGCATCAACTTGGTATGAATCAGCTAGAAAAGCTGGATTTGAAGTTGGTCAAACGCCTAGAGCTAAGTCAATTGTTGTATGGTCTTGGTATAATTCAAATGGTAAGAATTTAGGTCATGTTGGTTATGTTGAAAGAGTTCAAGGAGATAAAATATATGTATGGGATTCGGACTCAACTTGTGTTGACCATGAATACCCTCCGTTTAAAGAGTGTCTTGCTAATTCTGTTGATCAAACAACTGAAGAGGCTTGTTATAAAAATGCTAAAACAATTGCTTGTGAAGAAAGTGCTTCATACTGGAGTACTCCTGGGGACTTAATTGGGTATATATATTTAGATAATGTACCTAAAGTTGAAACAACTAAAAAAACAAAGAAAACTACAGTAGCAACAGAAAAGAAGTCAACACTTCCTACAACAACGACTACAACTACAACAGTTAATGTAAGAATTCCTTATTTAAAGAGTATTGATACTTCTGTTGGTAAACTTCAATTTGATAAAGAAAAGTATGAATATGAAATAAACACAAACAAAGATGATAACTTCATTATAATTGCTGCTGAACCTGAAGATGAAGATGCGAAAATTGAAGGAGATGGAAGATTTGATTTTGTTAAAGGACGTAACGAATATAAAATAAGAGTATTCTATGAAAATGGAAATGAAAACATTTATACATTAGTAGTTAATAATAGTGAAGAAAATGTAATAGTATCTACATCATATGAGCGTAATATTAATTATCCAATACCTCTAGATATAATATTTGGAGTCGTTGTTGGAATTACAATATTCATTTTTAGTTATGGTATCTATAGAAGAAACTCATAAAAAAAGAATATCTTAAAGATATTCTTTTAATGTGTCATAAGCCCTCTCTTGCATTTTAATATATTCTTCAATTAGAGATTCAACATAAGCATCTGTATCCTTATGATTCAAAAGTCTTCTTCCTTCTATTATTCCCATGTTTGTTCCATTTAATAGTAGTTCAACAGCTTTCGAGTCACTTTTATCCATAATCGTTTTCATTTCTATTCCATACCATGTCATGGCTTTATTCATAGCATTTGTCTCTTGTGGATCTTTTCTGCTATATTCGGGGTATACCTCTTTAATCTTATCAGTAATGGTCTTGTATTCATCACATTGCTTATTTAAGACTTTCTTTAGTTCCTTACTCTCAATTTTATCAAATATAAAATTAATTGCATCAATTCCCATGCAAGCTCCCTTATTTAACTCATCTAAGGCATTAATACTTTCTTTTTCTTTCATCATATTCACCCACTTATATTGTGGATTAATTATTCATTTTTATACTGTTATTGATAACCCATCTCTTTTAAGAATTCTATTTCTTTTTTGGCATCATATTTTTTCATTAAGTCAGCTATTGCTTGATAAGTGTTGATATCTAATATTTTTTCAACAAAAGCTGTTCCAAATTCAGAGTATTCTAACATAATATCCCCTACTAAAGTTATATCTAAAATAGTTTTTACATTTGTTTCAAATAGTGTTTTTATTACTTCCCATGAAGAACCCTCTTTAAGTTCTTTCATAATTTCTGCCGCGATTGAATAAGCTCTTTTTTTTGCTTCAAAATAAACTTTATCATAAGACTGTGCTCTACCAACAAAAATTATAATATCATTTTTAAAACGCATCTGTGCCGCTTCTTTACAATAGACTTGGTATTTGGTAATTTCTTCTGCCCATCTTCTTAGTTCATCCATAAAAACACCTCTGTTTAGGTGTTTATTCTAATACACATATTTTAATTAATCAAGTAATATTAATTAGTTTATGATATAATAAAACAACATGGAGGGATTGTATGAGTTATAATTTTAAAGATAATGTAAGACTTTTTATGATATTTGATATTTTAGGAGATACACTTCGTAGTGGCCCGCTTGAATGGGCAGTTAGTAGAAAAAGACTCGAAGATGTTAAAAATCATGTTTTTGATTTAGTTGTAATGTACAGATTATTGGAAAGATATTTGCCAAGTGATTTAGATGGAATGAAGATGATAGACTATATGATAGTACATGATTTACCTGAAGCCATAACTGGAGATATAACAAAATTTGAAGGTGTAAGTGATGAAGAACGTGAAAGAGTAAATAACATTGCAATTGATTTTTTAATACGTACATTTAATGATGTTTTAGATTTTAGAGAATTATTATTAGGTTTTGAAAGTAAAAAAGATATTGAAGCAAAAATTGTTTCAATGTTAGATGCTGTTAGTTCTGCAACAACATTTTTAAAATATGAATGTGAAGGCGATATTGATATGAATAATCCAGCAATAATTCCCGAATTAAGATCATATATTGATTATGCAAAGAGTGCTGGCATAGATATTGGTGATGTGTTTTATGAATATCATAGAAAGAGAATTAATTTTACTGATGAAGAATGTAAAAAATATAATATCGAAAAGTTGGAAGCTAACTATATAACTGATGTTATAGCAGGATTTTTAGATGAATTCTATTCACAAAAGAAGGATTCAAGTTTGATTACTGTTTCAGAAACTTTTCCAGAGTCTGCAGCAGTTCATAAAAGATTTTAATTTTAATTTTTTATCTTTATTATTAAGAGTTTTATTGATAGAATATAATTAAGAGAATGTGAGTGTTGTAAAAGTGAAAAATATTATGAAGTTATTTATCACTGTACTTGTTGCTGGTACAGTTAATTCATTCGTTGTGACATCTTTTGTAAATGATACTAATATAAGTGTTAAAGGTATTAATCTAGTTGACTATAATAAAGAAAGTGAAAAGATAAAAATTGAAATAACTAAAAAATTAAGTGTTTTTTATAAATTTGATTTTACTTGTAATGCGTATGATAATGTAAATACGTTTAGTAATGCTAGTGAAGGACTTAAATGTTACTTAGAGTTACCAGTTAATGGAAACTATAAAATATATCTTGAGAATAAATATGGTATTAGTGAATCTTATAATTTAGTAGAACACATTGATAATAAGTTAGAATTTAAATTTGATAAAAAGGAAGCTTATTTAGCTGTTGGCGATAGCATGAGTATTGAATACTCTGATAAGTATTTACTACCTATAGAAACCATGTATAGTTTCTATTCAACTGATGAAAGTGTAGCTATTATAGAAGATGGTAAAATAAAAGGAATTAGTGTGGGAACTGCTTACATAAAAGAGAAGTCTAGTAACGATTCAATTAAAGTTACAGTAACCGATCTTATAACTCCTTATACTTTATCAAAACAAAAGAAGGAAATTGTTCCTTGTGAAAACTATAGTGAAGAAGATGCGACTCTCCTTGATAGCTTACTTGAGTATTATGTGAATGAAGCCGGATATGAAACTCGCGCAGGTGCTGTTGCTGCTGGTAGATTCTTAACTTTGCAGTTTAAATATCGTGTACCTTACTTTTATGAGAATGGACGTATTAATGACTCAGGTGTACATAAAGCTGATGGTGAAGGAAGATATTATAAAAAGGGATTGTATTTAAGTAAGAACAAATATAATGATATAAAATATACTTATGCTGATAAAGCTATGTGGGGATGTCCTTTAAAGAATGGAACTAACAATCCAAGATATGGATTTGTAGCTGGTAAAAAAATGCCTAATGGACTTGATTGTTCTGGATTTGTATCTTGGGCTTTAGTAAATGGTGGTTTTGATCCAGGAGATGTTGGCGCAGGAGAAAATGAAGGTATTTATCAATTAACTGATACTGGTGAATTTACCACACTTACTCGTGATCTTGCTTTATCAGGTCGTATTAAGACTGGTGATTTATTTAATTTCTGGGGGCACATTGCATTAATAATTGGACAAGATGAAAATAATTATTATGTTGCAGAATCACTACCACACCTTGGAGGTGTTATTGCTAAAACATATCCTAAAACAACAGTAGCTAATACTTTTGAATTTGTAGTATTTATGGACAAATTCTATAAGAATGATGGAAACTTAAAGGATTACTGGGAATAGAAAAGAAGGCTAATTATCATCGCCTTCTTTTTCATAATGTTCAAGTAATAATCTAGCTACTCTAGAGTAATCATATTCAACATTACTATAATTAAAATTTAATATTACATTCTCATCTTTATCTTTTAGGGGACCTAGATAATATTTAATTGGGTCATTTTTTCTTTTCTTAGATATCTCTTCTTTTTTGTTTTCTTGATAGATAGATAAATACAATCTTTTATCTTTTATTGATTCGCTTATTTTATTAAATACTTTTTCATTTATATCTATTTCAATAGTAATACGTGATTCGCTTTTCTCATTAACTAGTTTTTCTATTTCAGAAATACTCTTCTCTTCTTTATTGATATTTATCTTTGCTCCATTACTCTTTAAAATTTCTAATGATGATTTTAAATCATTTAGATGGGCTTTATAGTTTTTTAATCTATAACTTGATATTCGCATTATCTTGGAACCCTTAATATACTCCTCATTATTTTTTGTATATATATCACAGAATTCTTTATAATCTCTTGTTAGACATTTAGATAATACCTCATCTTCTAACTTATCGGATGTTTCATAGTCTATTTCAAATAATGCTTCACTTACCCAAGAGAATGCTTCAATATATGCTGCATAGTTTGAAAGCTCATCATCACTTTTTACTCCAGCTAAAAATGTACAGTAAACTGTTTCGCTTTCTCTTAAGATTCCTTTAGTATGGCAAAACTCATGAGTTATTGTGTTTAATATACTTGTATTTGTTGTGTCATAGTCAAAGTAAGTATTATAAGGAGTTGTAAATCCAATTACTTTTGATCCTAAAACTCCTCTTATTGTATTATTTATCTTACTACTCTTTTTTGGATAAAGACCCTTAAGTAATTTTATATCATTACTGATATTCTTTAAATTCTTTATTGATAAGTCATTATAATTATGAGTGCTTTCAATTTCGTTAGATTCATTCCTTTTAATAGAGTCAGCATAATTAAGCACTTTTTCTTGAAGATATTTATCTAAGTTTACTAAGTCACTTGCTTCATATGTTTTATCTTTAGTTTCCTTAAAAAAAAGCTTGTCAAAATGTGGTAAGTGATTTGAAAACTGTGATAAATAATTAGGAAATAGAATAAAAATTGTACTTATAATAAAAAGCGTATAAAATCTATTCACGATTTTGCTTCTTACTTCAAACTCTTTTTTACTAAAGTTTTCATAATAGATGTCTATCCCAATATCTAATATAACAATTAGAAAATATAACACCATTAAAATCATTGATAGATAATCTATATTACTATTTAAATAATAAAATAATCCATTGATACTATTAGATATATAAGAAATAAAAAAGTATGCATAGTCATCAGATAAATATAGAACTATATTATTGATGATAAAAAAGGCAATACAGATAACACATCCAATGTTTATGCAAATATTAATTTTATTAAGTTTAATTGTAGGCTTTTCATCTTTATTTTTGATTTTCTTTTCTTTCTTTTTCATATGTTCTCCTATAATAAAATATAACATAAAAAAACAAGTATGTAACTACTTATTCTTCTTTTTTGTTTTTGCATTTTTCTTATTAATGTATTTTACTTTGATTCCCTTTTCAAGAGCAAATTTCTTTTTTACTCCTTCAGGTAAATTCTTTTTATAAACTTTCATATATATCCTCCATTACTAATACGTCAATATTATAGCACATTAATCACGATTTTGTTATATAAAAATAGACTTTTATTTGATATAATTAGAATAAGGTGACGTATATGTTAGACATAGTTATTAATGATACAACATTTACTTATGTTAATAGTGCTAGAATAGATGATAAAAGTTATATAGCATATACAGATGGTATTTCTTTATTTATTAGTGAATTTCATTATGAAAATGGTGTAATGATTGTTAGTGAAATTGATAATAAAACATTTCTAGAAGTTAAGGAGGTTCTTTCTTAATGAGTAGATATATTTTTAAAATTGAAAATGATGAATTAGTTGCTAAAAAGAAGGTAAAGGGCATCATAAAAGAGTTTGTTGGAGAAGATGCTAAAAATAAACTTAGAGCGATTGATTCAATAAAGTTTAAAAAAGTTAAAGTTGGATCATATGGTATTATTCTTGAAAATGAAAAGACGAGAGTATTTATCTATGATGATGTTTTGTTTAATGAACATGATTATCATAATTGTTTGTATCACACGATGAAGAAAATAAACAAAGCAATAACTAAATGGAATAAGAAACAAAATGAAGGAAAGAGTGTAATCCCTGGAATTGCAAAGGGTGTCGCAACTTTTGGAATACTTGCTGCAATTGGTATTGCATGTGCATCAAATCATTTTAAAGATGATTCATTTATTCCTGAAGAAGCAATGGAAGAAGTGGATGATGACTTTGAAATGGATTTTGATACTGACATTGAAAGTAATATAAAAGTAGATACTCAAGTATCTGCTGATGCAGTTATAGATATAGCTGGCGAAACGGTTAGTAATGAACAAAATAATATTATTGATGCCGCAGTTAATGAAAATGTAGTAGATTATGGTGTAAGTAGCATTGATATCCCTAGTGGCGATTCTACTACTGAACTTTTAAATGAATTAGATCAAGATAATTATAATTTAGTAAATGTATCATTTAATGATGAATTTGATGAAGTAAAATATAATAATGTTATAAGAAATTACTACGGGGATACAGAAGAAAGAGCACCAAGATGGGGTGTATCAACAAATCTTGCTCTTAGCTTAATGTCGCAAGAAAGTGGCGGATATGTTGAAAACTTAATGCAAATTCAATGGGGATCTTGGGCGGAAGTTCCAATAACCGTATTTAATTTTGAAAAAAATGAATATGAAAAAATTGTATTAACAGAAACTCCAGAGAAATTTCAAAATCAAGGTATAACTCAATTTATTTCAAAGGAAGATTTAAAAAATCCTAAAACAAATATTTCAATTGGATGTATTATTTTAAGATATTCTTTTGATCAAATGGGTCATAATATGGTAGCAACAATTCAAGCATATAATTTTGGAGTTAATAATATGAATAAAGTTTTGGATGCTGCTGCAGAAGATCTTGGAACAACAAGAGAAGAACTTCTAAAGAATCAAAATGATACAACATATTTAAATTATAGATACATTATTGATGTTGGAGATCCACTTTATGTTGAACACACACTTAGATATTTACAAGATCCAAATGAACCGATTTCAATAAGATATATTGATGATAATGGAGAGAGTCAGGAGTCTAGCGTAGTCATCAATAACGAACAATCTACTAGAAGTTTATAATAAATTAATCATCTATACATATAATGTTATAGGTGATTTTTTATGTTAGTAAATTATACTACCAAAGAACTTGATTTAATGGCAAGGCTTATGAGAGCAGAAGCTTTAGGTGATGGAGAGCTTGCTATGTTAATGGTTGGAAATGTTATATTAAATAGATGTATTGGGACATGTGATGTATTCAAAAATATACGTTCTATATACGATGTTGTTTATCAGAGTCCAGGAGGTTTTGTTGGCACTAATTCATCATTATTTCAATCATCAGCAACTACTACAGAAAAAAATTTAGCGAAGAGGTGTTTACGCGGAGAATATTTTTATCCTGCAACACATGCATTATGGTTTTATGCTCCAGGAAGTGCAAATACGTGTAGACCAACTTGGTACAATCAAGAACTAGCTGGTAGATATAAAAGCCATTGCTTTTATAATCCAGATCCAGGGATGTGTCCGGAAATACGATAAAAAAAGACGCTTAATTAGGCGTCTTTCCATTTCCAATCAGTTACTTCAATTAAGTCTTTTCCAGTTGTAGTAATTAATTCCCTATGTTCTTGTAATTTATTTTCACAGTATTCTTTTAATTCAAAATTCTTATTTAAAGCATTTACTACATCAATTGCTAAATTGTATCTATCTATCTTATTTAATACTCGCATATCAAATGGTGTTGTTATTGCTCCTTCTTCTTCATAGCCATGAACTTCAAACCTTTTAGTCCTATTATATATTAACTCTTCTACAGCACTTTTATAGCCATGGAAAGCAAATATTACAGGAACATTTGGAATAAATAATTCATTGAACTTTTCATCACTTATTCTTTCTAAAGTAAGTAAATCAACTACGTTAACTACACGGACGCGAATATCTGTTTTTTCTTTGATTAAACTAGTTGCTGCCATAACTTCAAGTGTTGGTGTGTCACCTGCACAAGCAAGTATAACTTCTGGATTTTCATCACTTGCAAAATCCCATATACCAATTCCTTTTTCACAGTGCTTAATTGTCTCCTCGTAATTTAACCATTGTGGTCTTTCATGTTTAGACGCAACTATCGTATTAACTTTATTTTTTGATTTTAAGCACTTATTCATATAGTATATTAATGAATTCGTATCATATGGTAAATAGACTTCTGTTATATCGTGTTTCTTATTTAATATATGATTAATAAATCCGGGTTCTTGATGTGTGTAGCCATTATGGTCTTGTTGCCATATGTGACTTGTTTCAATAATATTTAATGAAGATATTGGCGCTCTCCAAGGTATTTCTTTAGTCATTTTAAGCCATTTTGCATGTATACCAATCATTGAATCAACTACTCTTATAAATGCCTCATATGAGTGAATAAAACCGTGTCTTCCAGTAAGCAAATATCCTTCTAGTGCACCTTCAGCAAAATGCTCAGAAAGATATGAATCAAGCACTCTTCCATATGGATAGACATGTTCGTCTTTTTCCCCTATTGGAAGAAGCCATTGACGATTTGTAGCTTCGAATACATGGTTTAGTCTATTCGACATCGCCTCATCTGGGCCAAATATTCTAAAATTTCTATTTTGTTCATTAAGACTTACAACATCACGTATATATTTTCCTAGTTCAAACATATCTTTTCCAATTACATCTCCATGATTGCAATTAACCATATAGTTCTTTATATCAGGTAAATGCAAGTCTTCTAAGAGAAGACCACCATTAACTATTGGATTTGCACTCATTCTTTGATTTCCCTTAGGAAGGAATGTTCTTATCTCATCTAGTACTCGGCCATTTTCATCGAATATTTCTTCAGGTTTATATTTTCTCATCCAATTTTCTAATAATTCAATGTTTTCTAATTTATTTTCATCTATTTCAAGAGGCACCTGATGCGCTTTAAAACTTCCTTCAACATTTTCTGGTCCGGTCCATCCCTTAGGAGTTCTGAATATTATCATAGGCCATCTTACAGATTCTAACATTTCTGTATTTTTAGCATTTTCCTTTAGTAATTTAATTTCTGTAATTACTTTATCCATTGTTGAAGCCATTTTCTCTTGCATTTCATTTATGTTGCTACCTTCAACGAAATATGGTTTCCATCCATATCCTTTAAATAATGATTCAAGATCTTGATGACTCATTCTAGATAGAACTGTTGGATTAGAAATTTTAAAACCATTAAGATGTATAATTGGTAAAACAACTCCATCCGTTAATGGATTAAGGAATTTATTTATATGCCATGAAGTTGCAAGTGGTCCTGTTTCAGCTTCTCCATCGCCAACAATACATGCAGCAATTAGTGATGGGTTATCTAACACCGCTCCAAATCCATGAATTATGCTATATCCAAGCTCTCCACCTTCATGAATACTTCCTGGAGTTTCGGGGGCAACATGTGAAGATATTCCCCCTGGAAAAGAAAACTGTTTAAATAATCTTTTTAATCCTTCTTCATCTTCCGTAATGTTCGGATACACTTCTGTGTATGTCCCATCTAAATATGCATTAGTTACTGCTGTTTGTCCACCATGTCCTGGTCCAACTAAATATATCATATTCAAGTTATATTTTGTTATAACACGATTTAAATGCATAAAAATAAAATTCTGTCCGGGAATTGTTCCCCAGTGTCCAACTAGTCTTGGTTTTATATGTTTTAGTTCTAATTTTTCCTTAAAAAGAGGATTATCTAATAAATATAATTGTCCGACAGCTAAATAATTGGCAGCGTTAAAATACTTATTTAATTGATCTAATTCAGTTTCTGTAAGTGTACTCATAAAATCGACCCCTATTCTAATAATTATTATACCATAATAGATATTTATTCATAAAAAAAGATGAACAATTGTCCATCTACTTTACTACTATTCATTATAATTAGCAAAGAAGTATTCTTGGCTTTTTGCACGTAGTGATAAATCCGCAAAATCTTTATTAAGGAATTGAGGATATGCAGCACAAGCTATCATTGTCGCATTATCGGTACAGTATTTCATTGGTGGAATTGAAAGATCAACATGCATTTCTTCGCATAATGTTTTCATTCTATCTCGAAGATCGGCACTAGCACTTACTCCACCTGCTACTATAACTCTTTTTATATCATATCTTTCTATAGCTAATCTTGTCTTTCTAATTACTTGATCAAACGCAATATATTGAAAAGATGCAGCTAAATCATATTTTCTTATTTCATTACCTCTTTGTTCCTCATTATGTTTTAAATTAATTACAGCGCTTTTTAATCCGCTAAAAGAAAAATCTAATTCATCATTGTCCATTGGTTTTGGTAAATCATAGGTTGGCTTCCCATGAGCTGCGTATTTTTCAACATTTGGTCCTCCAGGGTAAGGTAAACCTAGAACTCTTGCAACTTTATCAAATGATTCTCCTATAGCATCATCTCTAGTTGTACCAAGCACTTTAAATTTATAATCGCCTTCCATTAGAACAAGTTCTGTGTGACCACCACTAACAACTAAAGCAAGTAGGGGAAACTCTAATTTTTTTACTAAGTTATTGGCGTATATATGTCCAGCAATATGATGTGTTGCAATTAATGGTTTATCATATACGAGTGCAAGTGTTTTTGCAAATTCTACGCCTACTAGAAGACTTCCTAATAACCCTGGTGCATAGGTTACAGCAATTGCATCGACATCGCTTACTTTCATATTAGCTTTAGTTAAAACGTCTTCTAAAACCATTGTTATGTTTTCTGTATGCATTCTAGATGCTATTTCTGGTACTACTCCTCCATATTTTGCATGTGTATCCATTTGAGTTAATACCGTCGTTGCAATTTCATCATTTCCATTTTTTACAATAGAGATGCTTGTTTCGTCACAACTTGATTCTATTCCTAATATATATACATCTTTCATATTACTTCCCTTTCCATTATGATTGCATCGTATAAATTATCATAATATTTTTTCCTTCTATTTATTTCAACAAAATTATTTTTTTTATAAAAATTAAGTGCCTTAGTATTATTTTCACTTACTTCTAACATAATCTTTTTTTGTTCTATATTTGAAATAACATAATTAATAAGCGAAGATGCTATTCCAGATTTTTGGTATTCTTCTAATACAGCAATATTTATTATATCTGTTATTTCAAAATGTCTTTCTATTTCTATAAAACCTTTTATAATATTGTTTTCTTCAAAAACAAATATTTGAACAAAATCATAATCTAATCTTTCACTTAAATGATTAAGGCGAGAAAAATCATGATTGATTAGCATACCTATATTGTTTATTGCTGGAATATCATTTTTATCAGATTCCCTTATCATCTTTTAATGCCTCTATTACTTTTATATATAAAGGTTTTACTTCATGTGCACGTGTTTCTTCAATGCTCTTAAATTTGGCATAGATATTTTCAAAATCATACTCGGATTCCTCGATGATTTCTGATTCAGGTATATTCTTTGTTTTTATATACTCGGCAAATTCAGCGTTTTCTTTATAAAAGGGTCCCTCAACCAATCGATCATTTTCGTCAAACAAACTACAAAAAACTCCTTTAATATCTCTTATAATTGTTACTCTTTTTTTACCTCGTTTTGAACTTTCAGCTAAACACTCTAATGATGTGATTGTTTTTATTGGGATATTTAATGTGTATGCTAAAGTTTTAGCAATAGTTACTCCTATTCTTACACCAGTAAATGATCCAGGTCCATTGCATACCAAAATTTCATTTATGTCATGCACTGATAATTTATTTTTCTTTAATAGTTCATCTAACATAGGCATTGTATAATCAGAGTGATTTCTTTCGGATAATCTAATATTTTTATCTAAAACTTTTCCGTCCTTATACAAAACCTCAATTATATTTTTATTGTGTGTGTCTAAAAATAATGAAATCATAAAATATCCTCCTTTATATTATTGGTTTAAACTTTAATACTACTTGTAATAATATTGCTAAAAATAGAATTGTCATTGGCTCAATATAACGCATAAAGATTTTTTGTTGTTTTATAGATAATTCTTTGATGTGTAAAAAATGTAATATTTTATTAATATATATTCCTAAAAATACTGTATCTTTGTTTTTAAATTGAGCTACAGATAATACACATGATCCAACAACAATTAATTGTAAATAGTAAAGTATTAAACCAATCAAGATTATTTTAATATCTAACCATAAAAAACTTGTTGCTGCTAAAATTGCAATAATTAAATGTATACAAGTTAATAATTTATCTTTCACAAATAATCACCTAAACGTATTATACCACTAATACTTTTTTATTGAAAAGAAAAACACCTAGCAGGTGTTTATAATACAAAATTTACTAAATCTTCATACTTTTGTCCATGTGGTGTTAGTACCATAACTCGAGTATTCTCATCTATTACCTTGAATTTTATTTCTAGTCTTTCATCAGGTAATTTATCTTTAATCATTTCTGCCCACTCAATTATTGTTACACCATCACTGCTAAAATAGTCATTTAGAGCAATGCTAGCGTCAGTTTCTTCTAATCGGTAAACGTCCATATGATTTAGGACCATTTCGCCACTCTCATATTCTTTTACTATATTGAAAGTTGGACTTGTAATATTTTCAGTTATTCCTAAAGATTTAGCAAAGCCTTTAACAAAAACAGTTTTTCCGCTGCCTAACTCTCCATCTAAACAGATCACCATTCCAGGGAATTTTTCAGATTCAATATTTTCTGCTAATTCCATTGTGTCAGTTTCACTTCTAGATGTATATTTGTAATCCATTCTTATCACCTTAGACTTATTATAGCAATAAAAAATTATGTATAGCAATATAAATGTTATATTTTAACTATTATTTTACTACTGTAGGTATTAAATAGCTAAATTGAGGTAAATTTCTGATAATTCCAAAAAGAATCGTTGACACTAAAATTGATATATATACTTTATTGTTAAGTTTGATTTCTATTGTTAATAACTTGTAAGTTATCAACTTAATTATTTGATATATAAGATATGCTACTAATAAAATAAATAAAAAAGGATTATAACGGAATGCTTGATAGAAATCTAACTTAACTATACTTATTAACATTCTCGATATTCCACATCCTGGGCAATATAATCCAGTTATTTTATGAATTAGACATGGAATAAAACTTTTAAAAGTAATATAATAAACAATGTTAATAAAAATGAAAATAATAATTGTATATATCAAAGATTTATCTATTTTCTTCATAATAACACCCAATTTAATTATATCATTTATTTCTATCAATTTAAACCACTCCTATTTATCGTGTATCAATATATTTATTTTTTTTATCATAAAAAAAACATGTTTAAACATGTTTTTTAATTTGCTTGTTGTGTAGCATATTTGTTGATATCTGTTTGTACTAGAAGATAGTTAACAATACTTAATCCGAAAATAGATAAAATAAGGAATAGAATGGAATTAGAACTTCCGTTTACACCTTTTCTTTGGTTTGCTTCTTCCATTAATTTACCATTTTGATACCAATAGTAGAATCCATAAATTCCACATGTAACTAGTGTTAAAAGAATTACTACTACTCCATTTCTCTTAGTTGGGTTTTCGGAAATATTATCAACATCATCAGTTATAGTACACATCCAATATAGACCGTAGATACCACAAGTAATGATTGACAATAATATACTTACAACAACATTTTTTTCCTTTATCATATAAACTTCTTCCTTTCTAGCACAATTATACCATAAAAACAAAAAAAGAATCAGTAAATTGATACTGAAACTATTTTATTGCAC
>CAYWFZ010000015.1:0-30330 GCA_964458035.1 uncultured Muribaculaceae bacterium
CCTGTTACTATTCCAGTTACATAAATCTCTTTTGTACCAATAACCTCACCAGTGTTAACATAGCCAGCGTCTACTGTTGCTAATCCATTGTATTCTGTTGATAATGTCCCGCTTGTGACCTCAAATGTTGGTGAAGTATCTCCGCCTTTTATTAACGCACCAAAATATGCGAAAGTTGCTCCAACAACTGCTACCAATAATGTTGCTATAGACATAATTGTTAAAAGCACCATATTACCTTTTCCACTGTTCATAGTATCATGTCTCCTTAATTTCTTACCCTACAACTAAATTTTAGCAAATAATTGTAAATTATACAATAAAAATGATGAAATAAATAAAAAAAGATATTCATTTAAAATGTGAATATCTCTTTACAAAAAGTGAAAAAGGAAATTATATAAAGTTTATAGTGTGAGTTTGAGTTTATATGTTTATCGTTGTATAGGATTTTTTAAATTCATTCCCTTTTTCATGATAATCTTATCAAGTGAGTATGAATTATTTGTGAAATTTTAATTATTTTTTCAACTTAAAGTAAAATGATGTATACTGACCAACTTTAGAGTCTATTCCATATTCACATTTATGACTTTCAAGTATTCCTTTAACAATTGAAAGACCAATACCTGAACCAATGACATTTCGCTTATGTTTCTTTTCTTTTTTGTAATACCTATTCCATACCAATTGTTTTTCTTCTTCTGTTAAACCTGCCCCTGTATCCTTTATTGAAATAAGTACTGAATCGATTTGCTTTTTTACGGTAATTATTACTCTTAGGTCTTCACCAGTATGTTCAATAGCGTTATTAATCAGATTATAAATGACCTGTTCAATTTTAGCTTTATCAGCTTTTACTTTTGCCGACTTTGGCATATCAAGTTCAAACTTATATCCTTCTTTTTCAACAACAATATCATATCTTTTTAATATTTCATTTATATTTTTTACTATATCATATTCTTCAATATTTAATTCGCTTTCGCCAGCTTGCATCTTTGATAAGTCTAATAAATCATTTACTAAATTATTAAGTCTATCCGTCTCTTCAATAATTACATTTAAATCTTTTTCACGTTTTTCTGGATCTTTATAAGTTATATCTTTAACTTTTTCAGCATAGGCTTTAATCATTGTTAAAGGAGTCTTTAAATCGTGCGAAACATTTGCAAGTAAATCACGCTTTAGTTCTTCCGTTTTATTCATCTCTGATGCTGCTACAGTTAAAACGTCACATAGTTCGTCTAGTTCTTCAACATTACTCTTCTCGAATTTTACATTGAAGTTTCCTTTACCCATCTCCCTAGCAGTTGAAATAATTTTTAAGATAGGTCGATTAAGTCTACGGGAAACAAATATAGCCATAATGCATGATGCAAGAATTAATATTAGTATTAGGTATATTAATTGTTTTTTTAGTAGTGCAGTTGCAGAATTCATATCTTCTAGTGTAGCATTTAAAAATACATAGTTACTGTTCCCTAGATTTACTGCATATAAAATACTTTTAATATTTGTTTTTTTAGCATAAAGAATCATATAGTCTTTTTGATTGTTAATTAGTTCTGCCTTGTATTTTGCTATTTCATAACTATAATCTCTTAGGATACAATTATTCTTCTTTAAATTATAATCTATTTCAACTGTATCATGATAGTATTCAATACACATATCGTTAGAATAGGCATACTCTTGTAAAAGTACATCTAAGTTATTTTTATTTGCTTTTATCTCTTCAGCAACAGTATCTATTTTTTCTATAACATTTCTTTCATAGAACACCTGTAAGAATTGTATTTGTATTGCCCATAAAGCAAGTAGGATGATGGCAATAAAGACACTGAAGTACATTAAGGTCTTAAGTGTTAAATTTCTATTTTTCATATATGAATTTGTAGCCAACTTTTCTTATGGTTTTAATCGAATTCCTGTATTTACCTAATTTACTTCTTAATAGTTTTATGTGAGCATCTATTGTACGATCATCTGCCTCATAATCATATCCCCAAATAGACTCAATAATTCTATCCCTTGAAAGAGCTATATTTATATTACTAAGAAATAGTTTAAGTAATTCAAATTGAGTATGCGTAAGACTTACTTGTTCTCCATCTATAGTTACTTCTCTCGATGAATTATTAACTATAATATTACCGACACTTATAATGTCATCTTCTTTATTTCTTTTAGTTACAGCTTTTATTCTTGCAACAAGTTCTTTTGGAGAAAACGGCTTTGTAACATAATCATCAATGCCCATTTCAAATCCTTGTAGTTTATCTATTTCCTCAGTTCTTGCTGATAACATAATTACAGGAATATTTTTTATTTCTTTAATTTTTCTTACTGCTTGATAGCCATCCATTTCTGGCATCATGATGTCCATTATAATTAAATCATAATCTTTCTTTTCTACTAGAGATATGGCAGTGGCTCCATTATCTGCTTCATCACAGGTAAAGTGTTCTTCAAGAATATAATCCTTTATAACGCTTCTAATTAATTCCTCATCATCAACTATCAATATATGCATAATATCACCTACTACCCAATATATTAACCTAATTTTGTGAAAAATAAAAGAAATAAGAGATTAAACTTATTTCTTTTATAACTATATTATTAAGATTTTTTTGCTATATCTTGTGCCCATCTATAAGAACATGGTATCTTTAACGACTTATATTCTTTTTTTGTATATAATATTTTATAACCTCTTTGTATTGTTAGAAGATACTCTTTATCACAATCCTCTTCTATATATCTTCTTTCTATTTCAGAATATATAGCTAAATTTAATTCGTGAAGTTCTTCTTCGCTTTTGGTTTTTAAATATACTGGTAAAACTTTTTCCCCAGCTCCTGCACATTCAATAAGCATTACGATTACCTCAGGTGAATATACCCCTCGACTGGTATAAAGTTCTCCCCAATCCATATTTCTTGATTCAGCAATAGCACTTAAGAATGTTCGATTATTTTTTGTGATTAATGAACCATTTTGAATTGATTCTTTTAATGCTTCATTTCCTAGATTCGGATTATAATTAATCCACTCGCAGATATTATTAAAAAGATAATCATCAACTTCTCCAAGAGATTCAAAATCTTCTGCATACATAGCAGAAGAATATTCTTCTGCCAAGCAATAATTAAAAGCTTCAAATTCTCTAATTTGTTCTTCTTCCGTAAATGCATCACTTACATATTCCGGTTCTTCTGCAAAACCACCTAATTCTTTATCCATAATTATCCTAAATCGACATTGTGATATATATAATCAACATCATCAATATTTTCAAGTAGTGAAATTAAACGTTCAAACACTTCTAAGTCTTCACCTTCTAATGTACACTTTTCTTTAGCATACCAACCAACTTCATCAACAGTATAATTAATATCAGGTATCATACTCTCGATAACATCTTTAATGCTTGATACATCTGATGGTTTAGCTGTGATAATTACCTCTCCATCAACTGACTCTAAATCAATAATTTCGATACCTTTATCTAATAGTTCCATCATAATTTCATCCCCATTATTAGAAGTAAATCCAATAATAGCTAAATAGTCATAGTTATAGGCTACTGAATTAGTTACACCTAAACTCTTATGACACTTATTAAATGCTTCTCTTACAAATGAAACAGTTCTATTAACATTATCAGTAAGACATTTTACTATTAGTGTCGATTGTCCAGGTCCAAAACCTTCATAAGATAATTCTTGATAATCATCTCCTGCGCCGCCTTTAGCTTTATCAATAGCACGATTTATAATATCGCTTGGCACTTGTTGATGTTTGGCTTTTTCTACTACTCTTTTTAAATTAATATTTGTATCAATTTCTGGATTTCCTTTTGCAGCTTTAGTTATTTCTTTTGCAAATGTTGAATATAATTTGGCTTTTGCTGCTCCCGTTTTTTGAATACTTGCTTTTCTTACTTCATAAGCTCTTCCCATTAAAATCACTCTCTTCCTAATAATTATATATTAAAATGCCCTAATTTATCAATGTTTATTTTTGTTTACCTCTTCTAACTTCAATTTTTATAATATTTCACTTCTCAGGAGCTTATTATAATTAATTTAATTTTAATTGTCAAAAAAAGGACTAGTAATTAGTCCTTACATTTTATCTACTGTTTCAATACCTAAAATATCAAGTAAGTTAGTTAAAGTATTGTATGTTAATCTTGTTAATGCAATAAAAGTTTCCTTTATATCAGGATCTGATTCAGATTGAATATTATTGTTTGTATAAAATTTATTATATAAGCTTGATAGTTCATAAATAAATTCTGCAATGAAAGATGTAGATACATCTTGATATGATGCAGTTAAATTCTTAGGTAATTCAGTTAGTTTAACTAGGATATCTAAAACGTCTTGATTTGGAATAAGTTTCAATACTTCATCCTTTGCACCAACTTTATTTAAAATTGATTTCATACGAGTTGCCGTATAAACAGCGTATATTCCAGTTTTACCTTCAAATGATGTGAATTTATCTATATCAAATATATAATCTGTTTTACGATATGGTAAAAGATCAGCATATTTTAAAGTTGCAACTGTTAATTTTTTGGCAACTTCTTTTCTTTCATCGCCCGTTATTTCTTCTTTTATTTTAGGTTCAATCCTGTCATAGACCATTTTGATTAAATCTTTTAAACTCATGACTCCACCATCACGTGTTTTAAATGGTTTTCCGTCAGTTCCATTGATTGTTCCAAAGCCATAAAATTTTAAATCAACATTTTCTGGTACTAGGCCTGATTTATAGCTTCCTCTAAATGTTTGCTCAAAATGTAGACTTTGTCTTTCATCAACAAAATACCAAATAGCATCAGGATTAAAATCTTCCATTCTTTGCATAATAGTTGCTAAATCAGTAGTGTCATAAAGTATTGCTCCGTCTGATTTTTTTAATAAAAGTGGTGGCATTTCTTTATTATCGTCTTCACTTGCAACATGCATGATTAAAACGCCATTACTCATCTCTGTTAAACCTTTATCAGTTAAGAACTTAATAACAGGTTCAGCGTAGACATTAGCGTCACTTTCACCATAAGAAAGATCGAAATGACAGTTCAAAAAATCATATACTGCTTCACAGTCAGGTTTACTTGTATCAACTATATGACGCCATAGAGCTTTGATTCCTCTAACGCCTTTTTGAAATTGCTCAGTATAATTCTTTGCTTCTTCAGCGTATGCTTCATCTTCTTTTTTTCTCTTACTTGCACGAGGATAAATTATACCTAATTCTTCATTTGTTACGGGAGACACACTTGGATATTCTCCTGTGTATGATTCATCAAAATAAGGTAAATCTGGATACATTTCTTTTATTTCACGGATAACTAAACCGATTGGTGTTCCGAAATCCCCCCAGTGTACATCACTAATTGTTTTATTTCCAAAGACATTTAAAAGTCTTCTTATGGCTTCACCAATATTACAGCGAAGATGTCCAACATGTAATTCTTTAGCGATGTTTGCTCCACCATAATCAAGTATTATTGTTCTTTTCTTTTCACTTTTATCAACGAACTCGTCAAAGTTATCTATGGCTTTATTTAAATTTTCAATTAAAACTTCATCAGTAAATGTCACATTAATAAATCCTGGACCTTGAATATTAACATTAGTAAATCTTTTATCAAGAGAACTCACAATATTCTCTGCAATTTCTCTTGGGTTCTTTCCATAAGCTTTAGCCAGTTGCATAGCAACATTTATTTGATATTGTCCATATTCTGGCATCTTTGATTTTTCTAATTTTACATATTCAATAGCATAGCCTAAATCATTAATTGTTTTAGTTAAATACTTTTCTGTGTTAGTTATTAAACTCATCCTAAACACACTCCTCTTTTATCTGGTATATTTTAGCATATTATAAGTGTAATTCAATCTGTTTTTCATTTATTTTTGTTATACTACCAATAATTATATCTATTGAATTTGCAAGAGATTCAATATCTTTTATAGTTAAGCACTCACTAAATTCTTGATATACTTTATTAATTATGGAAGTATTAGTGCTATTGTCATGGTCTAATAATATAGTTGCACTTTTAAGAATGCTTATTACTTCATATATATACTTAATAATTGGTAGATTTTCATCATAACTAATTCTTAGCCTACTTAAATAATCATCTATACAAGCAATAGATACATCATCAAATCGTAAATTTGAAGATACTCTTTTTTTCTTTAAATCATCAAGCATAGATTCTATAGTTAACTCAATTGGATTATTTTTCTTAACTTTAGGAGTATTTTTTAATACCCTATTTAACATGCACGAGATTGATAATAAAATCGTATCTTTTTCAGACATATTATAAGCTATATAATCTATAACTTCGTCCAATCCTTTTGTTGCAAGCATTAAAGAAAGCTCAATTATTATTATTTTATTTATAGATTCTGCATATACATGAGTATTTGGGTAGTCTTCAACCTTTTTATATAGTTCGCTTCTAATAGATTCAAGAATAGGAGCCAAATTCATGTAACTTATGTGTGATATACTCTTGAAATTATTCAATGCTAATAAATAATCAATGTGTACGTCAATATTTGACTTATAATAATAATTAAGAGTATTTGTTGTATTCTTTTTTTCTCGTTTTTCCATAAAATCACCCTTTAATTGATTATAGCAAAAATAAGAAAAGACTTAAATATTTTTTTAAGTCTTATAATTTTAATGTATTTAATAAATTGTAATAATTACCATCTTTAATAATAAACAATGCATATTCTCCTTTTAAATCTATTTTGATTACAGATTCAAGATTTAAATCATAGGCATATGTATTTTGATTGCTTTTTGATACAAGTAATAATTTCACCATCTGTCCATTAAAATTTGTATTAATAAAATTACCATTTAAAGATAGTGAATAATTATCCTTATAATCGGATGCTTTAGTAAGCGATGATAACATAGATGATGTTTTAATGATTGTTGGTATAGTAACTGATGTTGTATCAGCAATAGGAACTAAGTCATAATTACTAGAATTAGTTCGAACTAAATCAATTGGGCTAACTAAATAATCACTTTCAAGTGTAGTTATAGTCAAGCCCTCTTCAACATCATCTGTATATTTATTAAGTGAACGTATTCTTCCTAGATAATCCATATCTATTTTAATGCTATTTGAAGCGCCACTGTTGATAACTTCATTGTTATAAACAATTTGCATCGTACTTTCATAATAATTAGCACGAGTTATATTTCCTAGTTTTAAATAATATATTAAATTATTATTTGAATCAAAACCTCTTATATAAGGTTTTGCATCTTTTTCATTAATTAACATAAGATTTTTCTTACCATTTAAATAATCCTTAGTATTTAAATCACTGATGTATTCATTTAAGGAATCAGTTTGAATAATTATTTCTTGTGTAATATTATGCATGGATAATTTAATAATATTATTAGCATTTGTGTTCAAACCAACTATAGGTATTATATGATTAGTGGACTCTTCAAATAGAGTTGTATATGTATTATTTATAGTTACAGTTATAGCTTCAGGAGCTTCTGTATTAAAAATAATTAAAGAAGTTAGAGGACTTATTTTATAAGGATTGTTGATAACACAAGGATTTTCAAATGTATATTCTCCGTTAGTAGATATATCTATTATCTTACTATCCATTTCTGTTTGAAATTGTATTTGTTCATTTAACTCGCTAGTTATAACTTTATTGTATTTACTAAATAAATGATCAACATTATTGTTCTTTTGATAAATATAATATGAACCATAAATCATTGCAATAGCGAATATTATAAAAGCAGAAATTAAAAGTGTTATATTAACCTTATTGTTCATAAGTTTCCTCCTTTATTATTCATTATAATATTTTAAAAACTCATTATATAGTTCTTCACATATATTCTTATCCATTTCCTTTTTATCTTTATAAGGATTAACCAACTTTAATGACTCATATTTTTCACTTCCAAGTTTATGATACGGAAGAAATTCTATTTTTTCTATATCTTGTTTATTGAAGTGTTTTTTTATGTATGCACTTAAGTTTTTTATAAATTCTAAATTATCATGAACTCCTGGGACGATTACTTGTCTTATCCAGAATTTTTTATTTCGAGTTTTTGCATATTCCAAGAACTCCAAAGATTTATTTATGTCACCACCAGTAAGAGTTCTGTATCTTTCTTCAGTGATATCTTTTATATCAAATATTATTAAATCAACTAAGTTAACAATACTCTCATATGGTTTATCTGTAATACCTGCTGTATCTAGTGCAACATTGATGTTTTCTTGTTTTAATTTTTTTACTAAATCTAAAACAAATTCACTTTGAAGTAGTGGTTCGCCACCTGATAAGGTAACACCTCCATTATCTCCATAGTAGGGTTTATATCTTTTTATTTTTTCTATTAATTCATCACTTGTATAGTTTAGTCCTTGCATATTCCAAGTTTCTGGATTATGGCAATATTTACAACGTAGTAAACATTTATTTAAAAATATTACTGTTCTTATTCCCGGACCGTCTTGTGTTCCGCAGGATTCAATAGAGTTAATACTTCCCTGCATTATATTCTCTCATGGAAAGTTCTTGATATAACTTCCTCTTGTTGTTTCCTTGTTAAACGATTAAATCTTACGGCATATCCTGATACTCTTATAGTTAGAAGTGGATATTTTTCTGGATTTTCCATGGCATCAATTAGCATTTCGCGATTTAAAACATTAACATTTAAATGATGCGCTCCATTATGGAAGTAACCATCCATTAAGCTTATTAAATTAGATATTTGGTCTTCAAGTGACGAGCCTAAACTAGATGGTACGATTGAGAATGTGTTAGAAATACCATCTTTACAAGCACATTCATAGTCAAGTTTTGCAACACTGTTTAATGAAGCTATAGCTCCACTAGCATCTCTTCCATGCATTGGGTTAGCTCCTGGTGCAAATGGTACGCCTGACGCACGACCATCTGGGGTTGCCCCTGTTTTTGAGCCATATACAACATTAGAAGTTATAGTTAATACAGACATTGTTACTTCGGCATTTCTATAAGTTTTATGTTTTTTTAATTCATTCGAGAAATACTCAGTAATTTCGCGAGCAATGTTATCTACTCGATCATCATCGTTACCATATTTAGGGTATTCCCCTTCTATATCAAAAGAGACAGCTATTCCATCATCATTTCTTATTGGTTTTACTTTAGCATATTTTATTGCTGAAAGAGAATCAGCTACAACAGATAGTCCAGCTATTCCATAAGCCATATAACGATGAACATCTGTATCATGCAAAGCCATTTGCCCTGCTTCATAAGCATATTTATCATGCATGTAGTGAATTATGTTCATAGCATTAGAATAAATATATGCAACCTTGCTTAAGACATTTTTATAAGCTGATAGAACGCTTTCATAATTTAAATATTCATCTTCAATTTTAGGAATATCTTTTAAAACTTGTACATTTTTCATTTCGTCTATACCACCGTTTATAGCATAAAGTAATGATTTTGCTAAGTTGCATCTAGCTCCAAAGAATTGCATGTCTTTGCCAATTCGCATAGCTGATACACAGCAAGCTATGCCATAATCATGTCCATAAATTGGTCGCATTAAGTCATCGTTCTCATATTGAATAGCATCACTTTGAATGCTCATTTTTGATGCATATCTTTTAAAGCTAGTTGGTAAATGTTTGCTCCAAAGAATTGTCATATTTGGTTCTGGTGACGTATCAAGATTAGTTAAGGTGTTTAAAATACGATAGCTTGTCTTATTAACAAATGTTGTTGTCTCATCTTTCATTCCAGCAATAGATGCAGTTACCCATGTTGGATCTCCTGAGAATAATTCATCATATTCTGGTGTTCTAAGGTGTCTTACTAGTCTTAATTTTATAATAAACTGATCAATCAGTTCTTGAACTTCAGTTTCAGTAATTTTATTTTCTTTTAAGTCTCTTTCAAAGTAAATATCTAGGAAGGCATCTACTCTTCCTAAACTCATTGCAGCTCCATTGTTTTCTTTTACTGCTGCTAAGTAGCCAAGATAAGTCCATTCTACTGCTTCAAAAGAATTTTTTGCTGGTTTTGATATATCAAAGCCATAACTTTCAGCCATCTTTTTCATTTCTTCTAATGCTTTAATTTGCATACTTAGTTCTTCTCTAGTTCGTATTAAGTCTTCAGTCATAGCGCCAAGATAGACATTATTAAATTCGTGTTTCTTTTGCTCAATTAAATAATCTATTCCGTATAAAGCAACTCTTCTATAGTCTCCGATTATTCTTCCTCTACCATAGGCATCAGGTAATCCTGTTAATAATCCACAGTGACGAGCTATTTTAATATCTTCATCATAAGCATCAAACACTCCATCATTATGAGTTTTTCTAAATTTTTTGAAATTCTCTAACATATTAGATTCAACTTTATAGTTATAAACATCTAGTTCTTTTTCAACAAGTCTTATTCCACCAAACGGATTTAGCATTCTTTTAAGTGGTGCATCAGTTTGTAATCCAAAAATAACTTCATTTTCTTTATCTATATAACCTGGAGGAAAAGAGTTAATTCCGGATACCCTTTCAGTATCTATGTCTAAAACGTGTTTCTTTAATTCCTCACTCAATAATTCTTCACATTTTTTCCACACTTTTTTTGTTTTTTCTGTAGGACCGGATAAGAATGCTTCATCACCTAAATATGGGTGATAGTTAAGATCTATAAAATTTGATACATCTATCGCATTATTCCATTTTCCTTCTTTGAATCCTCTCCATGCTTCGTTCATATATTCATCCTCCTAGTATAATTATAATACATTTTTATAACTATTAATTAAGTTGAGATAAATATTACAGTCTGATTTACAAAAAAATTAGAGTTCAATATAACTCTAATTTTCAGTAGTGGATGAAATTATTTTTTCACTTCTATATATTTAGTTACCTAAGTTTTTTCACTTTACTTTTTTTACACACAAAAAAACATTAGCCTGATAAACTAATGTTTCTTTGAGTTTAGAATAAATTATGAAAAATATTATCAGTAAATTCCACAATTCTAGAACTTTTAGAGTAACTTTCTCTATAACACGTGTATACTTAGCCGCAGTTCTAATCAAATGATATTCGCGTATAAAAGACTATATTATAAACCCGGTAATCTATCGAGATAGCAATAACCACGAATCGAAAACTTATTTATAAATTATCTTTTTGTGTAGTTAAACTTATTGAGAAGTGTTTAAAACACTTAGGTATTCCTTATAGGAATAATGAATAATTACACTAATGTATAGTTTTAAAAATAAAAGTATACGTAATTATTAAAAAATAAAATAATCGTTAACTACAACTGTATATTATACTAAGTAACTTTATTATAAATAAATATGCAAATTTTGTCAATAAGTTAGAATTAATATTTTTCTAATTGAAGTCAAATATTACTTTGTCTTTATCTAATTTTAATTTAGCGTCAAAGTTTTTGCCGTTTTTCGATATAAATCCTTCGATTTTTGATGTGTTTCCTGTCTTTAGAAGCAGTTCTGCATTTTTCTTAGATATTACTCTTCCACAAATAATAGAATTTATTTTGAAGTTACATTCTTTGTAATTCTTGCACCCATATGCATATCTATTTTTCATTACTTCGCTTCCACACAAAGGACACTTTCCAACAATATCTCCAAAGAAACCGGTGTCAGTGTCTTTCTCAAGAGTTACTTCTTTTTTTTCAAAAACTTCCTTAATCTCTTTCATAGCAAGATGAACAGAATCATCAACAGTTATTTCATTATGAAAAACTTTCTTTAAAGCTTTACCCATCTCACTAGTTTTATATTTATCCATAGAGATATTCATTTGAGCTAATGACTCTATTAAGAATTCTCCTGTTGGTAAAATAGTATAGACGTCTTTTTTTAAGGCAATATATTGAGATTTTTTAGCATTTTCAATTATTCCTGTACGTGTTGCTTCTGTTCCAAGCTCTAAGCCTTCAAATATTGCTTTATAATCTTCTGTGTCATCCTCTTCATTTTCTCCTTTTTCTTCAAGTTCTCGTTTATCTTCTTTAAAAGGGTTTTTTAAATAATTATTAAGTGTTTCTATAGTATAGTGTTTTGGAGGGGTCGTTTCCTTTTCTTTTGGCTCAAACTTAATATTTACTTCATCACCAATATTCAAATTTGGTAATATCTTATCTTTTGTTGCTGCTTCATCAAATTTAGTCCAGCCTGGAGTTAAAATAATTGTGCCTTTCAAGTTAAATTCCTCATATTCGCCAACTTTTATTTTTATTTCTGTTTTTTCAACTTCACATTCTGTAGCACAGAAGACAGCAATAAATCTTTTAAATACAGTCTGATAAACCAAATATTCTTCTTCTGTTAGTTTATTCTTATCTGGTATTTTATATGTTGGTGTTAAGGCTGAGTGTGATTCAATTTTAGAATCATCAAAGATAGTCTTTTTATCTTTAAACTTTACTGGATAACCGATTTTAGCTATATTTGCTAGTATTGTTTTTACTTTATCCTTTTCGGCTACAGCTAAATATTCTGAATTTGTACGAGGATATGTCAGATAGCCGTTTTCATAAAGTCTTTGGACAATTTCAAGAGATTTATCCATAGGTATTTTATACTTTTTTCCTAAATAATTCTGTAGTTTTGTTAGAGAATATAGTTTAGGTGGATTTAATATATCTTTTTTTACCTTTTTATCAAGCACGGTAGCTTTTGAAGCATTATATTTTTTGCATAAATCATCGGCTTTTATTTTGTCTTTTTTATCAAATTTTTCTTTGCTATTTAATTCAATATTTTCTCCATTTGTTTCTTCATTACTGCTTATTCCGTAGTATATATCTGGTACAAAGTTTTTTATTGCCATGTCACGATCATATATTGCTTTAACAATTGGAATTATTACTCTCCCTACTCGGAGAAGTGTTCCAGTTTTTAGAGTTGCATATCTTGTTAAGTTAACGCCATATAGCCAATCTATGAATGTTCTTGCGAACCCTTCATTGGCAAGGTTATCATATTCACTTTCTAATTTTAATTCCTTTAAACTTGAAGAAATCGTTTCGTTAGTTTGATCTGGTAGCCAAAGGCGAGTTAATTTTTTCTCAGATTTTAACGCATTTTCAATTATAAGTCTAACAATTACTTCTCCTTCACGATCGGCATCTCCTGCATTTACTACTTCGGTTACATTTTCTTGATTAATAAGTCCAGAAATAATGTTAAATTGTTTTAATACTCCGGCGTCTACTTGTTTTTTATCATTCTTTTTTAAATTAAATTTAAACTTCTCGGGAAAGCATGGTAAATTATCCATTTTCCATTTATAATCTGTTACATTTTCTTCGTAATCTTCAATATCAGCTAAAGTAAAAAGGTGACCGAAGGCCCACGACACATAGTATTCTGAATTAGAATAATAACCGTCGCATTTTTTCATGTTTCCAATTGCACTAACAATGTTACGAGCAAGAGATGGTTTTTCTGCAATTATAAGAATCATTTTAGACCTCCTCACCTTTATAAGCATATTATAACATATTATAACAAAATTCTAGACATTATAGCATATAAAAACTTGAGCATAACTCAAGTTTTAAAGATATTTTTCTCTAGTTTCGGAAAGTATTGACAGAATATTGTCTGGTACATAGATAGTAAAATATTCCTTTATAGCAGCACGGTAAGATTCATAGTCAAATAGAGCAACAAGTGCTGAAAAAGCATTCTTTTCGGGCAGCAAATCTTTATGTGCTTGTATTGTTTCCATAAACTTTTTATGTTTTGTTTTTTCACTTAGTCCAAGTCCATGATAAAAGTACATTATCTCCTCTAGAGTTAAAGATCCACGAAGGTAATAGTTTTGAATCAATTCGAAAGCAATATTATTGTCAAATAGCTCATTAATTATTACTAACATTTCATATAATGTATAGTAGTCAAATAATTCACCATTAAATCGCATAATGTTTTCTAAGTTTTCTAAATTTACCTTTTCTATAAAGTTAGTTATAGTTTTTGCTTCATTTTGAATTACATTTTTTTGCTTTGATATAAGATCTTCTAGAAGCGAAATTTTATAATTCGAATCGCATGCGCTTACATAAGTTAAAATGAACAATTTTGAAAATTCTGTTGATAATTCGTTAAAATTATCATCTATGCTTAATCTTTTTATATAGGAACATTTTTCTTTATTTTTTACAGCTAAATCTACGACTGAACTTATATAGGTTACGGAACATTTTCTTTTTGCTAAGTAAGATATTATTTCGTGTACAGGACAGAAAAAATCTTCACTATCAGTAAATCTGTCTTGAATTCGCAATAACTGAATATATTCATGTCCACTTACATTATGGAGAATATTCTCATCGTTTAGTGCCATGCTTAGATAATCGTTATACAAACATTTTTTACCGGAAAATCTAACTATTTCTTCTATATCCTCTAAACTAAATTCACTAATTTTGCTCAAGAATGCTTCGCATCGCATTAACGAGTAATAGTTTGAATTTTTATTTACTAAAGATTCTTTTATATAATAGTACACTACAGCATCAAGTACATTATAGTCTATTATTTTATTTTTTTCAGTTATGGCCCTATATTTCTCTATTACTAATTTCAGTTTTTCTTCTTCCAGATTTACAGCAAGATCTAGTACTAAGTAATTTTTAGTATATTTTTTTATTTCACTAATTAATATATCCTTCATAAAACCCCTCTTTTGTTGCCTATAGTACCATAATTGTCCTTATATGGCAAATATTTATATTTTATACATATAAGTTGCTTTATTTGTTCATTTCTTCAATTACACTCTTGATATATTCAATAATTTCAGTTGTTTTGATATTTTTAACTTCATCTTCACTTCTTAGTTTAACTTCAAGTTCACCGTTTTCTAGTCCACGTCCAATAGTTATTCTAATTGGAAGGCCGATTAAGTCCAAATCATTAAATTTAACTCCTGGACGCTCGTCTCTATCGTCAAGTAGAGTATCTATTCCATTGTCTTCTAAATCATCATGTAACTTTTCAGCATAATTCATTATTACTTCATCTTTTGTATTTATTACTACTATTCCAACTTTAAATGGTGCGATAGAAGTTGGGAATTTTATTCCACGTTCATCATTGTGTTGTTCAACTACAGCAGCTAGAATTCTACCTATTCCAATACCATAACATCCCATTACAACTGGGCATTCTTTGTTCTCTTCATTTAAATAAGTTAATCCAAGATGTTCCGAATACTTTGTTCCTAGTTTAAATAGATTTCCGACTTCAATACCTTTTTTGAAATAAAGGTTCCCTGAACAATTTGGACACATATCTCCTTCTAAAACAGAACTAATATCAGCAACTTCATCATACTTTATATCTTTAATATTGGCATTTTTATAATGGTAGCCTTGTTTGTTAGCACCTATTACAAAGTTTTTCATAGAAAGTATTTCTTTATCAATAATAATTTTTGCATTTAAGTCTTTTGGACCAGTAAATCCTGGAACGGCATTACTTGTAGCAATTAATTCATCGTTAGCGAAGTTTATTTCTGATAATCCAAATAATTTACAAGCTTTAGATTCATTAAAATCACGGTCTCCCCTTATGAAAAATGCAACTAACTCTTCATTAACATTCATAAGAAGAGCTTTTACTGTTTTAGATGCTTTAACTCCCAAATATTCAGCTACTTCTTCGATTGTTTCTTTATTTGGTGTTTCGATTAACTCTATTTCAAGTTCGTCCTCTTTATCGGGAATTATTGTGTGCTCAGCTACTTCCATATTTGATGCATAATGGCATGAATTACATAATACTAAAGTATCTTCTCCGACATCAGTTACTGCTTGATATTCTTCAGAAAGTGATCCTCCCATTGCTCCAACGTCTGCACAAACTATTTTATAATCTATTTTGCATCTATCGAAGATATTGTTATATGCATTATACATTTTCTTATAAGATATATCTAAGCCATCTTCATCTTTATCAAATGAATAGGCATCTTTCATTATGAACTCTTTTACTCTTATAAGACCAAATCTTGGGCGAGCTTCATCTCTAAATTTATCAGCCATTTGATAAAGTGTAAATGGTAGATTTTTATAACTAGATACAAATGATTTTGCTGCGATTGTAAATAATTCTTCATGAGTTGGACCTAAAACCATTTCGTGATTTGCGCGATCTTTAAGATGAAACATAGAATTACCAAATGCACTTAGTCTTCCACATGATTCGTATACTTCACTTGGTATTAGCGAAGGCATCAATAATTCTTGAGCACCCGCAGCATCCATTTCTTCTTTGATGATTCTTTTAATATTATTAACTACTCTTAGTCCAAGTGGTAGCATCATGTAAACTCCTGCACTTGTTTTTTTAATCATTCCACTTCTAACTAGAAGATTACCTGACTTAGAATCTTCATCTTTTGCATCTTCTCTTAATGTAAAAAAATAACTTCCTTTTAATTTCATAAATATCCTCCTTTGTATAAAAAAAGAGATGGTACATAAAGGAGTGCATGAAGCACGGTACCATCCCTTGATTTTCTTAATTATGATAACGGGTATTCCCCGGAAATGTTTTCATTTCACTTAGAGGTAGGAATTATTAACACTTATAATCTAGTTTCCACTGTCCTAGAATCACTTTATATAGTAATTTAATAACGTTTGTCCTCGTCTTTGAGTTAACATGATAATACTATTATATGTTAGTTTTGTCAAGAATGTTATCTAAAACTGTTGTACTCTCCATTCCCTGAGAAGAATTTACCATCTGTATTTCTTTCTCCTGCTAATGTTCTATCTATTGCTGCACGCATTTCGACTGGAATAACATTTGGATCATTCATTGCCGCTGTGAACTTAGCATTTCCGTTATCGACACCATAGCCGCTAAATTGCTGGCTTTTTGTTCCACTACCGGCTGATACTGTATCTACAACTGACCCACCAGTTGAATCAGTACGATTTAAGATAACAGATGTAACACCCATTGTATCTGAGACAACACGTTCTGGGCGCTCTGATGCTTCTGCATAAACTGTTGCGCATAATGTTTTGTACTCTTCTGGAGATAAATTATATGCCTTAGCTTGGAATGTATTAGCTGTGGTTCCGGGAGATAAAGCGCCAGCAACACTTCCTCCAGCAGAAGCGGGTGCTGGGTCTGGAGTTTCTTCTGGTGCAGGAGTTGCATTAGTTTCTTGAGTTGGAGCTGATTCTGTAGTTGCAGTTTCTGATGCTTCTGGATTAGATGCGGAAGTCCCTTGTTGTGCGTCGTTTGTGGTAGCATTAGCAGCTGGTGTTGATGATTCAGTAGTTTCAAAAGTTAGTTCATTATCTTGGGCTAAATTAGCATCTTGATTTTCGCCACTTAGAACAGTATTGTTTAATGCTGATTGTGTTTCCGCTATCGCTGCACTTGATATTTTACCAATCTTTGTTTTACCTAAATTATTTAGTATATTAAGCGCCCCTCCTATTGTCGTAGAAGCGGCTAATAAGTCGGATTGGAAAGCTTTGCTTTCGTCAGATACTTTACATATTCTTTCATAGGCATCATTTATAAGGCTTTTCATTGTAACAGTCATTGCATCATTTATATTATTCGCTATTGTAATTACACTATTAGTTTCTTCTATAAAATCAGAAGACTGAACATCCTCTTGCACCAACTTTTTTAAATTTTCTGTTATAGACGTTAACTTATTGGATATTGTTGTTACATCACCTATTATTTCAGGAACTTTTTCTGTTGTTGCCCTTATTTTTAACTTGGTTGTTGAATAAGACTCAGCTTCAAAATTAGTAATTCGACTAGCCATATTTAATCTCCTTTCCGCTATTTTATAACTTATATACTTAGAGTTTGTTCCCAGTTATTAACTGTTTCTTCTATGCTATTTAAAATTATATCTAACTGATTTACAAAATTATTAAAACCTTGCTCGCCAAATATGATAGCAACGTCTTTATAATCCTCTGTTATTGCTGTTCCTTCCATATCATGATTAATAGATTGGAATACTTGTAATTTATTTACTAACTCATTACAGGTATTTACCAAATCGTCTATTTCAGTACGTATTGATACAATGCTAGTTCTGCACTTTCCTACATCATAACTTACTACATCTTCAAAATCTTCATGCATTTTAAATTCTTCCTTTCAGAAATGATTATCTTTGTATGACTACAATCTTGGAGCACCTTTTTTTGATTTGGATTGTCTTTGGAAAAGAACTATGTGTTATTTATATTAGCTGTGCTTAATAGTTCTAACATTTTCTTAGGTAAACATCCAAATTTTCTAAAACGATACCTTTATTTCATTTTATCATAGTACCAGTTTTATAATAATTTTAATTTATATTTGTTAACGCGTTATATGTAAACCAATTATAATTTTATTTGTGTAGAATGATTTGTTTCAACTATTTTGTGGACTTTATCTGACTTGTTTGCTAAAATCATATTAGAATGGAGAATGAGTATGGGAGGTTTTTTTAAACCTAATGAATATGTTAAAAAAACTTGGGATAAATCTCTTTATAGTCCCAAGAGAATGGCAAATTGCGCATCTTCCGTTAATCAAGAATTAAACATCACTTGTAATAATCTTAGAGATTTAGCTGATGCGATTAAAAGCATTTCGTCTGCATCTAATTCAAGTTATTTTTCTACTCGTGCAAGAATTTTAACAGATCAAATTGGAAATATGAATTCAAACCTAAGTAGGACCGCTAAGTCTGCTGTTGAAGACTTGGTTAATGTGTGCAATATAATTGCTGCCAAGAATAGTATATTAGCTGATTCTATGAAGAATGTTGAAAAACAACTTATGGATGATCTATGTGTTGTTGAAAAATTTTATAACGATGGGAGATAATAAGTAATGAAATATTTTAATTCGAACGATTATGATCTATGTTATAATAGTTCATCCCTAAATAATGCTATTTCGTTAGCCGAAAGAATCGTTGCTGATTTATGTAAGAATGTAACTAATCTGGAGTATCATATTAGCGAAATGGAAAGTGCTGCTCATGATAAAATAGGGACTCGTGTTGATGAAGACTATAAAGATTTTGAACGACTACTTGGACCTTCGTCATTAACTGGTTTGCTTCAAGACATATCTGATGAATTAGATGAATTAAAGCAAGATATGAATCAATATGAAAGAAAAGTAAATGAAAATAAAGAAAGACGAAGACAAGAAGAGGAAAGAAAAGCAAGAGAATCTTCAAGATTAAAAAGTTTTAGATATTAAAAGTCAGGTTGCAAATAAACCTGACTTTTACTTTATTAATTTCTTGCTCCGAATATAATACTGCCTGTTTGTTCCTTTTTCTGTTCAGTAGGCTGATTTTGGGTTTCTTGAGTTCCTTCAGAAGTGGCTGATGATAATTCTCCTGCTAATGTTGCACGATTTTCACTACGCTTGCTTAATTCTGCTTCGGACATTTTAGGAGCTGTAATAATAAAACCATATACCTCTCTAAAAGTTTCTATTTCCTCTTCAGTAAATCCCTTTATATACTCTGCAGCTTGTTCTTCCGTCATTGCATCAGCTAGTTCTTCTGATAACTGATCAACAGGCAAATTAGTTATATCTTGCCCATTAACTATTATTTGCTTTTTTCCCTCAGGTCCTACCTCGGTAACTTTTATTGATACATCATTAACTATTTGATTTGCATCTGTTACTGGAGTTAAAGTTTCAGTATTAGCGTTAGGTATTTCATTAAGTTGCATCGGGGCAACATTTTGATTAATCATATTTGTGTTGTCGTTCATAAAAAATCTCCTCATTTTAATAATTATATTATAATAAATATTACTATAAATAGCCAGCATTTAGGCTATATTTTACACTAGTTTTATATTGCTAAGTCTTACCTTATGTATTATAATTAAAATAGGGAATAATAGGATGATGTGATTATATGATTTTATTAAAATTAGAACAAAATAATATAACAAGAATAAAGTTGTCAGATAGAATTACTGGTAGTTATCAAATATTTAACAACAGAGATGAGGTAATTGCAACTGTCAATGCGGCGAATGATGTTTGGCAAATTACTCCAACAAATTTGTACAAATTGACTAAAAATGGTGTCGTTGTCCCAAACGATAGTTTTAATTCTGCAGCAAGTTATGGAGTTGAAAGTTCTTTATCAAACGAGAAGTATCAATTGTATATTTATGAACCATCAATAATCCATTTTTTCACATACGAATTAAGAAAAAATGAATTAACAATCGGTCGCGAAGGATGTGACATTAACTATGCTTCTCAAAATATGGCAAATACGAAACTAACTTATAAGGAAAATGTCTGGACTTTAGAAACATCATCTACTAATGTATACGCAAATGATATTTTAGTTAGAAAGAGAACTTTATTGCATGGTGATATTATATTTATAGACGGATTAAAAATAGTTCCTTATTCAAATAGAATAATTATATCAAATATTATGAATTATCAAATTTCTGTTAACGGGGATTCATTAATGCAGATTAATCCAGAAAAAACGGAAGATAATCAGTCTAACTTTAATGCTGAAACCGAAAGAAGTATTTTTGAAAATCAAGAATATTTTACTAAAGCACCTAGATTTTCAACAATTTATCAAAAGAGAGAAATTGTTATAACCCCACCACCAGAAGAACAACAACAACAGATAATGCCAACTATTTTAACTGTTGGCCCACAAATGACCATGATGTTGACCTCTAGTGTTAATTTATTTTCTTCTTTTGGAAATCTAGCAAATGGAAAAGCAACTTTTGCATCTGTTATTCCATCGATTGTAACAGCTATATGTATGTTTGCAACTTCTCTTCTTTGGCCTACACTTACTAGAAGATACAATAGAAGAACTCTTAGAAGAGCTGAGGCAAAGAGAATTCGTAAGTACTCAAACTATTTATCAAGGAAAGAAAAAGAAATAATAAACGAACACGAAAAAGAAAAACAAGTTTTATTAGAAAATAATGTTTCTCCTGAAGAGTGTCAGCAAATTATTTATGCACGAAAAAGGAATTTATGGGAAAGGGACATAAGTCAAGCTGACTTCCTTACGGTTAGGCTTGGAATAGGAACTATTCCAGGTTCCAGTACAGTTAATTATTCAGAAAGCGACTTTTCAACAAATGATGATGTTTTAGTTACTAAATTAGAAGACATGCTAGAAAAAAATAGATATATTGCTAATGTTCCTCAATGCATCTCTTTAGTTGAAAAGGATACGACAGCGATTATAGGAACGCCATTAGTATCACAAAAATTTATTAATAGTATGTTGTTGCAACTAATGACTTTTCATTCCTTCTTGGATTTAAAGATAGTGGTATTTACTAATTCTAAAAACGCTAAGAATTGGGAATATTGTGATGTTCTGCCACATTGTTGGAATGATCAAAGAAATTTTAGATATATTGCAACAAATGAAAACCAAATGAAAGAAATTTCAGCTAATTTAATGAAAGAGTTTACATCTCGAAAGGAAGCTTTGAAATTAGATGATCAAAAAACATCTGATGGTGTAAAAGAAAATTCTCAAGAGAAAATCGACTATATGGATTTTCCTCCTTACTATCTGATAATTGTAGATGATTTGAATTCTGCAAGAAATATAGACATTATAAAAAATGTGCTTGGAACCTCAAAAAAAATGGGATTTTCTCTTTTAATAAAAAATGATAGAATATCTAATTTGCCTAGTAAATGTACTACTTTTATTAATGTTGTGGAAGACGGATTGTCTGGTCTTTTTGAAAGCCAATTAATGGAGCAAAATCAAAAGCAATTCCAGGCAGATATTAACAACACAATAAGCATGTATGGTTGTGCGGCTAAACTTAGCAATATTCCGTTTGCTATTCCTAAAGCAAAGTACGAGCTTCCTAAATCAATTTCATTTTTAGATATGTATAACGTTGGTAATATTGAACAATTAAATACATCACAAAGATGGGTTAATAATAATCCTATTTCCTCTTTATCTGTTCCTGTTGGAATTGATCAGAATGGGTCATTATTCAATATGGATATTCATGAAAAAGCTTACGGTCCACACGGATTAGTTGCAGGTACTACAGGTTCTGGTAAATCTGAATGGATAATTACCTATATTTTATCGTTGGCTGTTAATTTCAATCCTGACGAAGTACAATTTGTATTAATAGACTACAAAGGCGGTGGTCTTGCAGGTTCATTTGAAAATAGTCAAGTTGGAATAAGATTGCCTCATTTAGTTGGTACAATTACAAATTTGGATAAATCAGAAGTTCGTAGAGCTATTGCGTCAATTGAATCTGAATTAAAAAGAAGACAAAGACTATTTAATGAGGCTCGTGAGAAATTAAAAGATAGTTCAATGAACATTTATAAATACCAAGATTATTATAGACAGGGTCTACTAGATGAACCAATGTCACATTTATTAATAATATCTGATGAGTTTGCTGAATTGAAAAGTCAACAGCCAGAGTTTTTGGAGCAGTTAGTATCTACAGCTCGTATTGGTCGTTCTCTAGGGGTTCACTTAATTCTTGCAACACAAAAACCTAGCGGAGTTGTTGATGATCAAATATGGTCGAATTCCAGATTTAAGGTATGTTTAAGAGTTGCTGAGGTAGCTGATTCTAACGATATGTTAAAAAAACCTGATGCAGCCTATTTGAAGCAAACTGGAGCCTTCTACTTACAAGTAGGTAACGATGAATACTATATGCTTGGTCAATCTGCATATGCTGGTACTAAATATATACCTAGTGATACTGTAAAAAAGAAAATTGACACTGATCTACATATAATTGATAAGGTTGGTAAAGAAATATATACTGTTAATGAAGTATCAAAAGAAAAAAATAATACCGCTGATTTAGGAGAGGAATTGCTTAATATTTTGAAATATGTTGATAGATTAGCAAAAGAAGAAAATTTTAATCCTAGAAAACTTTGGTTAGATAGAATACCTAATGAAATTTTCTTAGATAACGTAAAAAAGAAATATAATTATCAAAAAGAAAAGTATTATCTTAATCCAGTTGTTGGAGAGTATGATGACCCATATACGCAATCGCAGAAAATATATACTCTCCCATTGCCTGAAACAGGAAATGTAGTTATAGGAGGTTCAACTGGCTCTGGAAAAGAATTGACTCTTTTGTCACTTATTTATTCTCTGTCTTCCACTTACACACTAAATGAATGCAATATTTATGTACTAGATTTTGGTGCTCAAATTTTAAAAGTTTGTGAGTCTAACCCAATAGTGGCAAATGTTATAAACGGCGAAGATACCGATCAAGTAGATGGATTATTTACATTTATTAGGAAAACACTTAAAGAAAGAAAATTATTATTTTCTACTTTTGGAGGAGATTACGATCAATTTATTAAGACTTCTGGAAAAACACTTCCTAGTATAGTGGTTATGTTAAATTTATTTGATAATCTTCTAGAAAAGAATATGGACTATGGAGATATAATTAGAGAGATTGCTACAACATGTACTAAATACGGAATATTCTTGATAGTTACTAACACTAAAAATCTTAATATTAAATTTGCACCTTTGTTCCCATACAAAATGGTATTAAATATGAATTCAGATGATGACTATCAAAGCTTTTTCCCTAAAAACAAGAAAGTTTTCCCAAGTAAAGCTAAAGCTCGTGGAATATTTGAACAAAATGATGTTATATATGAATTTCAAGTTGCTATTCCTTCTAAAGAAGAAAATATCAACTCATTAATAGAAAAATACAATGAGGCTTTATTCAATGCGTATAAAGCTACCGTTCCATCTGTTCCTTATCTTCCAAAATTTGTACTTGCTGAATCACTGATTAAATATTCTCAGACTATGGAAAGATTCCCCGTTGGTATAAAAACAGGAAGTATAACTACACAATTTATAAATATTAAAGATGCTGAAGGTTTGCTAGTCTTTGGTATTAACTTAGATTATATTGAAGATTTTATGCGTAATATGATTAGAATTCTTCCAAACAATAAAGACGAAGTATATTACTTACTTGATCCTAAAAAAGTTTTTCAAGGTGACGTATCTGAAAACATCACATATATTAAAGATGGTTTTGATGAAGTAATATCTAACTTGGAAGTCTATGTAAATGATATATATGAAAAGATTGACAGAGAAGAAGATGTCGATTTGTCACTACACTCATTTATATTTATATATGGTGTGGAAAAACTATTGACTTTAATCTCTGCAAATACTGAAAAATCTTTAGCAAATATTGCTAGAAAATTAGAAACAGTAAAGAATGTTCATTTAATTATTTCTGATAGTACTCAAACTCTAAGGCAAATACTAAATAACCCTTATATTAACGCTCTTAGAAATGATGGTATAGTTATTGGCCCAGCAGCTAACGAACAAATAATTATTGATATCAGAAAATATGATATTAAGCCTAGAAGAGATGGATATCCTGACGATTATGCTTACTATATTCAGGATGGTAAAGCTCAGCAGTTTAAAATCATTGAAGATGAAAAAAGTGAGGAGGAGGAATAAATATGGAATATCAAGTATTGGTAAAAATATATTTCCCCATTATCGAAGAAAACTTTGAAGTATATGTCCCCACTACGAAAACAGTGAGCTATGTCGCAAGAATGGCGCAAAAAGCTATTTTTGATAATTATAATAAAAAGTACAACTTAGATGGTAAGAAGATTGTTTGTAATAAGATTACAGGCCAGATATATGAATTAGATAAATTAATAATTGATACAGATATTAGAAACGGAACTAAATTGGTAATAATATAAAAAATACATTTACTTTTGTAAATGTATTTTTTAATTATTTAATGTTAAATAACAAGAGTTAATGTAACTAACTATTTGATCAAGAATCATATTACATTCTGTTAGAAAATTAGATAATGCTTCAGTAATAGCTTCAAAGTCTTTATAATCTTCGTCAACCGCAGTTCCGGTAGTGCTATATTGTCTTCCTTGCATTGTTGTAAGATCTTGAATTAATGTTATAAGGTTTCTACACATCTCTCCTAAATCAGCATCCATTGTTCCTTCAATATAAGCACTTGCAGCATCAATATCCATTACAATGTCATCATCATCTTCTATAGTAGTTGTAAATCTATATTTAGCACCTGAAGAAGATGGACTTGATGTTGTTACTGGTGTAGCTCCTGTAGAAGGAGATTTAGCATCTCTGGAATCTACGCTAATTGTTTTTGGTTCTTTCTGTGTAGAACTATTATTCATTGATGTAGAAGAAAATTGCTCGACGGTACTTGTTGCTGATTTGTTTGTATTAGTCGGTGTTGCATAAGATTCAGCTATATCATTTTCTGTATAAGCACGATTAATTCCAGTTGTAGAATTTTCATTTTCTCTACTAGTTGTTGCATTTCTTGGAGATTGAGTAGCGCCGCTTGCTTGTGAAACGTTATAAGATGGGCTGTTAGAATTGTTAGTATTAGTTGAAGACTCACTTTGATTAGCATTTGCAGATGTACTTTCACTCAGTTTTGATTCATCTATATGAATTACTTGTCCAACTTGTATATTATCAGCATTTGCTATATTATTATTTTGTGCAACCTCGTTATAATTAGCAAATGAGCCATCTCCAGTTAAATTATATAAAATATCAGATAGCGTGTCGCCTTCTTTAACTGTATAGTCCATACTATTTCCTTTCTTTAAAAGAAAAAATTATATTCGTAAGAATATAATTTTAGTTCATTAATGTTCTTTCTACAGAATCAATATAGTTAGATATATCATCTAGTATTTTATTACATTCTACTAAGAAATCCGCTAAAGCTTCAGATAGAGCTTCGAAGTCTTTATAATCTTCATCAACTGCAGTTCCAGTAGTACTGTATTGTCTTCCTTGCATTGTTGTTAAATCTGAAACTAACGTTGCAAGATTTCTACACATTTCTCCTAAATCTGCGTCCATTGTTCCTTGAATATAGTTTCTGGCTTCGCCGACGTTCATTACGATATCGTCGTCGTCTTCAAGTTGCGATGTAAAGTTATAACTTGCCATTATTATTTACCTCCTAATCCTTGTAGTGTTTCTAGATTAGTTCTCATTTGCGTCTTAGCACTATCTAATTGTGAAGCTTCTTTTTGACTGAATCCAGAAATTGTATCTACTAATGCGCTTAAGTCTTGCATTAAATTTTGTCCAGAAGTTGATAGGGCTTCTGCAATATTTTCAGAAGTTTCCCCTACAGAATTTGCATAATCAGCCCAGTCACTACTACTGATTTTATTTCCAACTTGGCCCCAATCCTCAGCATATTTATTTACTGACATAACAAGATTTTTTACATCATTAGTTATTGTAGTAAAATCAGCTGCCATTTTTTTTGGTTTTACTTTTGTCTTATTGTATGTTTTATGAGTAAAACCAGGTACGTAACTATAACTCATCATAATTAATCATTTTCTCCTCTCAGTTAGTAACCTCGTACTTTATTTATATGTTATCATATATTTTTTTTCAATTCAATAAATTTACTATAGTTTACATTTATGCCAATTGTGTGATGTAAACTGTTTGTTTTATTCATGTAAATATAGAGAATCTTTTATTTGTTTTCTATTTTCTTCTCTTTTTTCCAATTCTTCTTTACTTAATTTTTTATCATTAGTTTCTACGCCTAAGCTAAAGTCAAAACTGTCTCTTTGTTTTTTCTTTTCTTTTAATTTTTCTTCGCTTATTTTTTTATCTTCTACTTCAACGGAATCGTCAACATTGAAATCTATATTTTTTCTAGCTTTATTTCTTTTTTCTAATTCTTCTTTTGATAATGGGCTATCTTTAACTTCTATGGAATCATCATCTGCTTCTGTTGAATTGTTTCTTTCTATTCTAAAACTGAATTTTTTTCTAGCATTTTCTTTATCTTTAATTGTTTCAGGACTTAGTGCTCTATCATTAACTTCAATAGATTCATTTCCTATATTAAAATTAATATCAGCTCTCTGTTCTTTCTTTTTTGCTAACTCTTCTTCCCCTAATCTCTTGTCTGATAATTCAACAAATTCCCCAACTTCAAAGTCTAAACCTTTTCTAGCGTAGTATCTGTCAACCAATTTGTTAAAGTCAAGTTTTTCATCATGTCCTTCCACACCGTTAGTAAAATCGAAATTATCTCTATTCTTTTTTCTTTTTGCTAATTCTTCTTTTGTAAGTGGTGAGTCATCAACTTCAAAAGAATCGAAATCACCGATTCTAAACGATGATACTATCTTTTCTTGTAAACATTCGTCACCTGATGCTTTGGCATTTGAAAGCACATGACTTCTTACAATGACGTTTAATCTTTCTATTTCATGTCTTAAATCAGATTCGGCTTCCATTATATTTTCAAGTGCATCAATTAATTCGTTCTCACTCATTGTATCCCTCTATTCTTGTATTAAGGATACCATAATAAGTAAAAAATGTAAATATTTTAAAGAATTAATAGATAATTCGTGTCAATAATGTTAGTATAATAGTATGAATAATATAATAAGGTTGGTGTATTATGAATATAATTTTGAAATTATTTAATAGTTTAGCAAATCTTATTCCTATTTTATTAATTTACCTTTTTATTTTATGCGTAGTTTTTGAAGTATCTTTATATTTTATATTCAAAAAGTGTTACAAAAAAGGATATTTTGCTTTTATTCCTTTTTTTAATATATATGAATACATGGATATATGTCACATTCACTGGTGTTGGGGGTTTGTTCCAATTGTAAATTTAGTTATCTTCTTTGTAAGTCCTTATTTAATTGGATATCAATTTGGACAAAAGGAATTTGTAAAAATAATGGGAATGCTATTTCCAATTGCTTTTTTTCCTTATATTGCTTTTTCCAAAGCAAGTTATATACATCCAAAAATCCAATCTCTACATATAAAAAATATTGAAGACATTGATAATTTAGAAAGAAAAGTTAGGTTAGATATTGAAATTGAAAAAAATAATAATTCAGAAATTTCTGCATTAAATTTTGAATCTAATAAGAAAAAAGATATTCCTAAACCAGAATCAAAAAAAGATATTTTATTGGATCAATTAGATAAACAGTATGCTAATTTAGATTACGCTATTGTTGATGATGTTTTTCAAACAAAAGCAAATATAAAAGAAGAAATCCCTACTATTTATGCTGATTCTGATTTTGTTGAATTGGATGATTTTAATTATGAATCAAAAGTGGATAGTATGAGTGACATTAATGTAATTGAAAAGAACGCAGTAATAAATGGGTTGGAATCTGCTAATGATAATAGTGAGTATAAGGAAATTAGAGAAGAAGAAAAAACTAGTGAAGAAATCGCATTTGAACAAAAAAAGAAAGGAGAACTTGTTTGCCCTAAATGTGGTTCTTCTCTTATAGGAGCTATAAACATTTGTCCTGGATGTGGTATGGATTTGAAACTTATAGATTAAAAAAGGAAGTGTTTTACTTCCTTTTATCTTGCTAAATTGTATACATTTTTCTGTTCACTATTTGGCATAAAATATGGGTAATGGAACTCTTGCCATACTTCATCACTTAAATCATCAAGATAGTACTCAGAATCTTCTCCACGTTTTATTTTTTCGCTAGCATCTAAATCGTCAAGGAAAGTTGTATCTAAGCCAACAAGTTTTTCATCTACCTTTACAACTACCCAACGATGTAAATATTCTTCATTGTCTTCAATGTTTTCTCCAACAATACTATAGTTTTCGATGTTTGCTAAATCTAATAGAGCACATGTTAAGCCTGTATAGGATGCACACATACCTTTTCCATCTATGGCAGACTTTAATTCATGTGTGTTATAGTAAGCAACATCTTCTACTGTAGCGTCCGTATTGTAACTTATTAAATCTAATACTGCAGAGGTTATAATTTGAACTTTTTGAGAGTCACTCATATCATCAGTTATATTTAATGAATTATATAATTCTTCAACCTTCTTTTTTATGTTTATGTCACATGCAATAACTTCATCGCAATTATTCATAATTGTAGTTATTGTACTTATATTTGTTTGCATCTCTAGGTTAGTGCAATTAAAACTTTTTAATTTTTTTAATTTTGTTACTTCATCATAATTGTCTAAGTTTTGACATGAATCTAGTGACAAATTTTCTAGCTTTTTTAGATTAGAAATACCATCAACATTGTTAATTAACGAATATGAAAGGTCTAATGCGGCTAATTTCTTTAATCCTGTTATTAAGGATATGTCGCTAAAATTTGTATAAGATACGTCTAAGAATTCAAGATTCTGCATAGATTTTATAAATGCCCAATCATCAACTTGGCAAAAATTTATGGATAAGTGGTCTATTTTTTTGTTAGATAATACTGAAAAATCGTCTATATCGGCATTTTGAAGAGTTAATGTATTTATTTCTGACCAATTATCAATGAAATCTATGTTCCCAAAATGTGAGTAAGTTATTAACATATTTGTAACGCCTGTAACATTAATTAATTTATCTGAGTTTGAAATTGCAACTTTGTTAAAGCTTAATAATTCTGTTTTTAATTCGCTTAATGTTGAACAATCAACTTCCATATTATCAAATTCAACTGCTTCTAGTTTTGATAATTCACATAATTGGCTAAAATCACTTACTTTTGAATTAGATATTTTAACTTTTTTTAGATTAGGAAATAAGCGCAAGTCAGTTAGATCATTGACTTCTGATAATTCAATTGCTACTACATCTTCTTGTTGTGCATTAATAAAACAGTTCCCATTTCCTTCGGCAAGATAGTTATAAAATGACAATCTAAACTCTTCACTAGTAAATCCCAAAGAGTTAACATAATCTAACGCGTATGAATTATCTCCATTTTCTAGATTATCTAGTACTATTTCATAACAAATATTATTAAAATTGTTTGTGCCACATCCTGATAAAGATGATATTACAATTGCTCCTCCTAATAATACAGAACAAAATTGTCTTGTAAATTTTAAATTTTTCACACCATCAACCCCCATTGATTGGTATAATTATAGCACTTTTTTAGTTTTCCGTCAAAAATGCTAAGTCTGCATAACTTTAATAATGGTATTTTTCACACACTTTACTTTGAAAACCATATAATATATAAACAAAATAGATAATTTAATGGTTGCATTTTCATATAAATATGTTATAATGAATAAGTAATTTGAATTTGGATGCA
>CAYWFZ010000016.1:0-29218 GCA_964458035.1 uncultured Muribaculaceae bacterium
CCAGAAGGATATCAAATAGAAAAACTTGATTATAAATTTACAGATTCAACAAATAAAGTGTCTGCAGAAGGAATAGAATATCATCATATATACCTACCAAGAATGAAAGAAATATGTTATAGTAAGATAAAAGAAAATGACATTTATAAAGACTTTGCCATGTTAGTATGTGAATCCTATAAAGAGATGGAAGAGTTAGCTGGCAAAGACAAGGGAAGATGCGCCTTAGTAAGAATGTTAAAGAAGTTGGGGAGTGATGAAGGTATGATAGATGCAGCAAGAAGAGAAGAGGATAATTTATTGCTAGCAAGATATGATGGAGAAGAAGTTGGACATGCAGAAGGACTCGCAGAAGGAATTAAACAAGGAATGGAACAAAAACAAGTAGAAATGATTATTTCCATGTACAATGATGAACTTCCATTAGAAAAAATTTCAAAGTATGCCAATATTAGCATTGATGAAGTAAAGAAAATAATTGAATCATCCAAAGAAGAATAATTTATTCTTCTTTTTTTAGTAATAAAATTTAAAAAAATGTATAAAATAATAATAAACTAGCACTTTATATTGACAAGTGCTAATTAGTGTAGTAATATTAAGTTATCAGAAAGGAAGTGACTGAAATGTTACCAAGCAGAATTTTTTTGGACGATTTCTTTGATGAAATGGATAAGAATAACAGATTCGAAAAAATGATGAAATGTGATGTCTATGAAAAAGGTGACTTATATGTTATCGAAATGGACTTACCAGGGGCAAGCAAAAATGATATAACACTAGATATCGAAAAAGGTTACTTAACAATTAACTATACAAAAGCTGACTCTGAAAACGATACAGATGATAATAAAAAATATGTTCGTCGTGAAAGACATTCATTCACTAATTGTTCACGTCAATTCTATGTAGGTGAAATTGATGAAGAAATGATTAACGCTTCATTTAAAGATGGTATTTTAACTATCACGATGCCAATCAAAGAAAAAGAAACAACAAAAAGAACAATAAATATAGACTAGTGTATTTAACACTAGTTTTATTAAGCATTTTAGAAAGGAAGTAATAAAATGAAACCAAATGAAGAAAATGTTTTAGAAAAATATGGTCGTGATATAACTGCTCTTTATAAAGATAATAAGATTGATCCTGTTATTGGAAGAGATGAAGAAATACGTAATCTAATCCGCATACTTTCTCGTAAGACAAAAAATAATCCAGTCTTAATTGGAGAGCCTGGTGTTGGTAAAACTGCTATAGTTGAAGGCCTTGCCGGAAGAATTATCAAAGGAGATATACCAGATACTCTAAAAAATAAAATCGTGTGGGAACTAGACTTATCTGCTTTAGTTGCTGGCGCTAAATATCAAGGTGAATTCGAAGAAAGATTTAAAGCAGTTTTAGATGAAATAGAAAAATCCAATGGAGATATTATTATGTTTATCGACGAAATACACATGATTACTGGAGCAGGTTCGAGCTCCTCTATGAACGTCGGCAATATGTTAAAGCCAATGTTGGCAAGAGGCATGATTCGTTTAATAGGTGCAACTACTTTAAATGAGTATCGTGAATATATTGAAAAAGATGGTGCTCTTGAAAGAAGATTACAAAAAATCAAGGTTTCAGAGCCAAATGTAGTAGATACATTAACCATTCTTCGTGGTCTTAAAGAAAGATTTGAAATATTTCATGGAGTTACGATCAAAGATGCTGCTCTAGTTTCGGCCGTTAATTTGTCTGATAGATATATAACAGATAGATTCTTACCTGATAAAGCAATTGATTTAGTTGATGAAGCTTGTGCAACTATCAAGATGCAAATGAACTCCGTGCCAACTGATTTGGATGAAATGAATCGTGAACTTATGACTTTAGAAATTGAAAGAGAAGCACTTAAACGTGAAAAAGATACAAAATCAGTTACTCGTGTTAAAGAAATAGATGAAGAAATGTCTACCCTAAAGACAAAAGTAGACGAATATCGTAAAATATGGGAAGAAGAAAAGAAACTAAAGGATTTAATTAACTCTAAAAAAGAGAAGCTAGAAAGATTAAAATTTGAACTTACTCAAGCTGAAGATTCTTATGATCTCGAGAAAGCAGCTCGTCTAAAACATGGAGAAATCCCTAATTTAGAAATGGAGTTATCTCAATTAAAACTAAGTATGTCTTCATCTGTTCTATCTGATACAGTAGATGAAGAAGATATTGCTAATATAGTAAGCAAATGGACCAATGTTCCTGTAACTAAATTAGTTGGTGGCGAAAAAGAAAAACTACTTAATTTAAAAGAAAACTTGGGTAAACGTGTTAAAGGCCAAGATGAAGCAATTGAACTAGTATCAAATGCTATAATACGTGCTAGAAGTGGTATAAAAGATCCACTAAGACCAATAGGTTCATTTATCTTTCTTGGACCAACTGGAGTAGGTAAAACAGAAATTGCTAAAAGTTTAGCCTATGAATTATTTGATGATGAAAGACACATGATTAGAATTGACTGCTCTGAATACATGGAAGCATTCAATGTATCCCGACTTCTTGGAGCTCCTCCAGGCTATGTTGGTTACGAATCTGGTGGTGAACTAACTGAAGCGGTCAGAAGAAACCCATATTCAATTGTTCTATTTGACGAAATAGAAAAAGCCCATCCAGATGTATTTAATATATTACTTCAAATACTAGATGATGGAAGAATAACTGATTCTCAAGGCAGAACAATTGACTTTAAAAACACTATAATAATAATGACTTCTAACTTAGGAAGTGACATTATTTTAAATAATGAAGATAATCGTGATGAAGCAATGATGAAGTTATTAAAGCAAACATTCCGTCCCGAATTAATAAATAGAATTGATGAGATAATAACATTCAATTCTATTAATAAAAGTGTTGCTTATGAAATTCTTGAAAGATTAATAAGTGATTTAAATAAACGTTTAAATAACATGTTAATAAATGTTAAATTAACAGAAGAAGCAAAAGTAAAGATTATTGAAGAATCATTTGATAAAGAGTTTGGTGCACGTCCAGTAAAGAGATATATTACTAAATACATAGAAAATAAAATATCTAAATATATACTAGAAAATGAAATCACGGAATCAACAACATTAGAAATTGATGCTTCAAATAAAGAATTTATAATAAATCGTGTATAAACTTAGTTTATTTACATATACTATTCCTGTGGTTATTTAATAATCACAGATTTCTCTTAAAGGCATACAGAAATGTATGTCTTTTAAAATAAGTTTATTTTTGATAAAATTTTAAGTATGAGGTGTAATTATGAAAAATGACGATAGATTTAAATATTTAGTTGGTGGTTATTATGGAATTAAGTCTATGGACGAATACCAATCTAAATTATATGTCTTGAAAGATGTTGAAAAATACATCCGAGATTATTGTAACTCAAGTGAAGAAAAGTATGATTATAAAAGTATTGCAGAAGAGATAAATATAAGTACCTCATTAAAAGAAAAATTACAAGATAGTCTAATTTTATTAAATGATATAAAAGGGCCAATTGAACTAGTAATTATGATTAAGCAAAAAATAAAAGAAATTAAATATAATGAAGATCATCAAAGATGACTCATATAATATAATTTATAAACTTAACTAATATGTAGTTAAGTTTTTTTTATTTAGAAATTTGACTTTTTAGGGATATTTTGGTATTATATACCGCAATTCAAGGGGGAATTTGAATGAGATTAGATAGAATTATGGGGGTTGTTCTATCCATCTTAGTTGTATCATTCATTGCTTTAAAATACATAAACAATGAGGACGGAAAAGAAAATCCATTTGAATTAATTGGTGATAATGGAACACTAGCAAATTCAGAAGTTCAATACAATCATCAGGTGTTTGACTCAAATAAGCAAAATACAGAGATTATTGAGTATACAAATACTTATAATTATCCAGTAGAAATAAAAAGTTCTGACATAATAATTACTTGTACTGGATCTGGTGAAAGTAAAAACGAAGATGAAGCATTAACACGTAATAATTATAAAATAAATGCTAAGTTTTCTGAAAAAAAGAATGGAGAGTTATTTAGTACATTATCTGTGCCTGTAGGAGAACATGTTTATATTCACATAATTTCCGAATATAATGGGGAATTACCAAAAAATCCTGTAGAATGTGAATATAAATTGAATGTAACATCAAGCTAATTTGACAAAACAGGCTAAATCTGTTATTATAAGCCTCATAAGTTTGGGGGATATACAGACTTTAAAGAATAAAAAGGGGGTCATTATTTATGAGTAGAAGTCGTTTAAGAGGCGCTCTACGTTTTGCTCCACCTATTATTATGCTAGGATTAGCTAGCGGAATAATGATACATTCATTTGGTGGCGATATAATTGATGGCATTAATTCTATAAGATATGAACATGAATTAGAAGACAATAATGATGAGACAACTTTTGAAATACCTGTATTCATGGATGTTGTAGAAGAAGGGAAAAATGCTTTAGATAATATTCCATCAGAAGAAGGTGCTTTAGATGGGGAAAATGAGGAAGCTGAAACAACAGAAATTCCACCAGTTGAAGAACAACCACACTTATCTGATGAACTACTAACAAGTGGTTATGAATTTCAAAATATTGATTTTGATGAACTAAAAGAAGTAAATGGTGATATTGATGCTTGGATTGAAATTCAAGGAACAAATATCAACTATCCAATCATGTATGCACCAGATAAAGATAATCCTTCAGAAGGAGAATACTATTACTTACATCATGACAGATATGGTAATGAGTCAAAATCTGGAGAGATATTCTTATATAGTGGAAATAAATCATTAAATAATGACCAAGAAGATATAAGTGCTGTATCACTAATATATGGACATCATATGCGTGGTGCAAAAATGTTTGCTCAAGTATTTAACTATGTAAACCAATCGTACTACGATGAACATCCATTTGCAGTTATATATACACCTGACGGATTTGCATATAAAGTATCATTCTTTGCTGGTATCATAAGTGGACCAAAGACAAGTGAATCAATAGATGTATCAACTGAGGAGTTATTTGATGAATATATCGCAAATGCTAAAGAAAATTCAACATTTGAAAGTGATATAGAAGTAAATTATGGAGATAAGATAATGATTTTAAACACTTGTGAATATACAGGTGGAAACAATTCTAAATATTTACTATATGGAGTTGTTGAAAAAGAGTACACAAATGAATTACAAATTGGAACTAACGATGAAGAGATATCTCGTCGTTTAAGATAATGGAGGGAAATTATATGAAAAAAATTAGATTTTATGCACCAGTGTATTTACTAGCAGCTGGACTAACATTCATGAGTCCTAGCATCAATGCTTATGCAGAAGAAGCAGCATCAACTGAGGCAGAAGATTTAGAGGCTCAAGCAGCAACAGATTCAGAGGAAGAAGAAGTTCTATTTGAACAAACACAAGATGACTATCAATTAGAAGATATCGAAGATGAATCACAAAAAACTGATGAACAAAAAGCTCAAGAAGAAGCAGCAAAAGCAGAAGAAGCTGCAAAAGCCCAAGAAGAAGCTGCAAAAGCTCAAGCAGAAGCTGCAAGAATTGAAGAAACAAAGGCTGCTCAAGAAGCTATAATTGGAAGTACAACTATTGATGCTGAAGATCAAAGCTATAACACAGGAAGATCAGAAATTCCAGATACAGTTCAAACTGAAGCAGAAAGAAAAGGTATAGATAAAATTACTGAAAATCCAGGAAATCCAGGAACAAATCCAGGTAATCCAGGAACAAACCCAGGAACACCAGACACTTCTACAGGAACACCAGATGATGATACTAAAATAGATATTCCAATAATTCCAAAAACAGGTATTGATTTAAAAAATGCCTTCATTGGAGGAATTGGTTTAGGTGCTGCTATAGCAAGTATAAGTGCAATTATAGATCTTTCAAAAGCTAATAGAGTTACTAAATCTAGAAAAAAATTTGGTAAAAAAGCCAAAAAAGAAAATACATTAAGTAGATAAAGGAAATTGATTTATTCAATTTCTTTTTTTTATTATTTTACATATATTAGTAGTAAATCAATGTTAAAAGTTTACAATTATATTTATTAACAAGGTTTACATGTAGTATAATAATTCTATAGGTGGTGATTATATGCTTATTTTGGCAAAATCAATTTTAGGATTAGCGCTAGGATTTGTATTAGCTATAGTTGTCGGATTAATTATTATTCCTGTATTAAAGCAACTTAAAGCTGGACAAAGCGTTAGTAGATTAATAAACAAAAGACACTTAAAAAAGGAAGGAACTCCTACAATTGGTGGATTAATATTTATAATTCCTCCAATAATAGCCCTTTCTATGTTAGCTCTTAGAGGAAGTGTAGAAATATCCCCAAATCTCGTTATTGTAATATTTGTATTTCTAGGATATGCTTTACTGGGATTTATAGATGACTTCTTAAAAATTAGATATCACAATAATAAAGGTTTATCGACAATGACCAAACTAGTAGCACAGTTACTTATTGCCGTAGTATTTTACACAATTTATAAACACAATGGTGGAACCACTTCTCTTGAAATTACTTTATTTAAGTTTAAGTGGGAAATGGGCTGGCTATATGGAATATTTATTCTATTCTTGCTTGTCGGTACTACAAACGCTGTAAATATAACTGATGGCCTTGATGGACTTTGCGGCGGCTTATCAGTTATGGCTTTCTTAAGCTATGGTGTTATTACATGGGGTAGTGATTGGATCCCTGGGTATGAAGGAATGGCAATATTCTGCTTTGTACTCGTTGGTTCACTTCTAGGATTCTTACTATTTAATTCACATCCTGCACGTGTCTTCATGGGAGATACCGGTTCATTAGCTTTAGGTGGAGCCTTAGCTACAATAGCAATATTAACCCACCATGAATTATCACTTGCTTTAATAGGTGGTGTATTCGTAATTGAAACTTTATCAAGTTTAATTCAGATAATATCTATAAGAAAATTTAATAAAAAAGTATTCTTAAAAGCTCCAATACATCACCACTTCGAAGAGCTTGGTTGGGCAGAAACTGATATAGTTAAAATATTCTGGACAATCGGTTTCTTACTTGCTATGTTTGGTGTAATATACGGTGTATGGTTATAAAGAAGTTAATATTTAACTTCTTTTTTCATACAATTTAATATGAAAAGAAAAATTATATTAGGAATTACTATTTTTTTAACATTGTTTGGAATACTTATGATAACTTCATCTTCAAGTATCTGGGCGGAATATAAATTTAATAATCCATTCAAATTTACGATACATCAATCTCTTTTTGCTTCCTTTGGTTTATTTATTATGCTATTAGTTAGTAAAATAGATTACAACTTATATTATAAGCATGCAAATAAGATCTTACTCGCATCAGTAATATTATTAATACTTGTACTTATTCCTGGCATAGGAATGGTGCGTAATGGCAGTAGAAGTTGGTTTGGAATAGGATCTTTCGGTATACAGCCAAGCGAAATAGCAAAAGTTTCCCTTATCATTTTTGTATCAAAATACTTAGCAAAGAACAGTCGGGATATGGATAAAATTGTCTCATATTCATTACCAATATTAGGTATAATAATGGGAGTCTTTTTACTTATTCTATTGGAACCAGATTTTGGTAGTGGAGCGATAATTGTTCTTTCGCTTATCGTTCTCATCTTTACATCAAACATAAAAATATCTTTTTTTGTAAAATTAGGTATTTTAGGTATTGCTGGAATAGTGGGCCTTATTTTAATTGCACCATATCGTATGGCCAGAATTGTTGCATATCTTAATCCATGGAGCGATCCTTTAGGAAGTGGATTCCAAATTATTCAAAGTCTTTATGCGATCGGCCCAGGTGGACTTTTTGGATTAGGATTAGGAAATTCTATTCAAAAGCACTTTTATTTACCCGAACCACAAACAGATTTTATATTCGCTATTATCTCTGAGGAACTTGGATTTGTTGGAATAGTAATTTTAAGTGCCTGCTATATTGTCTTATTTTATAATGTCATAAAGTTATCTCTATCAACCGAGGATTTATTTGGAAAATATTTGTCATTTGGTCTCATTATCGAGCTTGTTTTGCAAACACTTCTAAATCTATTAGTTGTCGTTGGGCTAATACCTGTAACTGGTGTAACACTTCCTTTCTTAAGTTATGGAGGATCATCCCTTTTAACCTGTCTTTTAATGATCGGTATTATCTTAAATATAAATAGTAATTCAAAATAAATATAGTAAAGCATCAACTAAAATAATTTATACATTTTATTAAACGTGTTATAATCAAACTATAAGGGATTGTTGACTATGGATATAAAAAAATTAAAAAAAGTTGAATTGCATGTTCATTTAGATGGATCTGTCAAAGTAAGTACACTTGCAGACATTATGGAAATAGATGAGGATTTAGCGCGTAAGATGTCTATTGCTGGAGATGATTGTAAAAACTTAAACGATTATCTAAGCCTTTTTGATACTCCAATTATGATAATGCAAACAGCTGATGTTTTAACTCGTGTTGCTAAAGATTTAGTTGATTCGTTTGTTCGTGATAATGTTATTTATGCTGAGGTTCGTTTTGCTCCCAATAAACATACAATTAATTTAAGTTTAGATGAAGTTGTAGATGCTGTTTTAGATGGTTTAAAAAGCGAATCAGTTAAAGTAAACTTAATACTTTGTATGATGAGAGGGGATACCTTCGAAGATAACAAAAAAATTATTGAACTTGCTTACAAGTATTATGATTATGGGGTAGTAGGTGTAGATCTTGCAGGTGCTGAAGCAATTTATAAAACTGAGGATTACAAAGAATTATTCAATTATGCTACATCACTAGGGATTCCTTTTACTATTCACGCTGGGGAAGCTGATGGTGTTGATTCGATTGATTCAGCAATTTCATTTGGAACATCTCGAATTGGACACGGAGTAAGAGCAATTGAAAGCGAAGAATGTATGAATACTTTAAAAGAAAAGGATATACTATTAGAAGTATGTCCGACAAGCAATATAGGAACTAAAGTATATTCTTCAATCAGTGAACATCCAATAAAGCGCTTATTCGATTATGGTATAAAGGTTTCTATAAACACAGATAATAGAACAGTTTCCAATATAACATTAAATGATGAATATGAACTATTAGAACGTACATTTCATTTTACCGAAAGAGATTTTAATAATATGAATGTTGAAGCAATAAAACATGCTTTTATAAATGATATTGAAAAATTAAAGTTAATAAATAAAATAAGAGAAACTAATTAAAGTTTCTCTTATTTTATTTAAATAGTTTTCTTGAATACATTTTTGATAAAGATTGACTTGTAGTTTCATCATACTGAAGTCTTTCAAGATAATCATCTACATCATATCTATTTGCAATAACAAAATCTTTTTTTACTGTCTCTCGGTTTATGGAAGAATTATTAAAATTTCTCTTAATAAAAGGACGATTAAATCTATTAATATTTTCAACTAATCTAAAATAATCATCTAAACTTTTACTTCCTCCATCAACATCATAGTCATCCAAAGTTTCCAAATTAAGGACATATATTGAATCTTTATCATTAGCACCTATATTTAATTCAGATACCCTAGTAGAAACTCCGTAAGTTCTTAGGAATAATCTGTATTCTTCTTCATCAAAACCACTAAATAAATCTCTATCTACAAACATCTTATTTAAATATGCATAATCAGATAGCGAAACGTATAAACCATATTCAATTTTGTATAGTAAATCCTTTTTACGGCCTATATAAAATATAGTTTTATCTTCATCTTTTGAATTAACAGTTAAAACCTTATTTGCTAAATAAATATTCTTACTATGTCCACTTTTATATCCAGTTAAGGGATTTTTTGTTGTTCTACTTTCAATTATTTTTTTTATCATTTCAATTTAACTCCTTTTTGTAGTAATTATTATATGTTTTACTAGCCTAAAAGTCAACAAAATGAGTAGCAATAAAACTACTCATTAAAGTGTATAGAATTAATTATTCGTGTCATTTCCAGTTGAATTTTTGTGCTCTCAAGTGTTTCGTCTATATTATAGTTAACTACAATGCTATAATACTTATCAACATTTTCAAATATATGTTCATATTTTTTATCACTTGCATAAGTGTGGGTTTTAATATTACCTAGAAGAGCTTCATCTTTAAAATAATCATTTCGCATCTTATTGAACGCATCCATACTAATCTCCTGTATTTCGATATTATAGGCATTGTTATTTTTATAAAAAATTGAACTTTTTGTTGCACCAAATAATGAAGAAGGGTAGGTCATCACAAGCTTGTCTAACGTAAATGATTTGTCGAGTTCTTCGGTGCTAGTCTCATTATATTCCTGCTTAGATTCCTCTATAGATTTAGAGTCGTTAATAATATAAAAAGAGACACCTCCAACAATTAAAAGTATAAATAGAATAATCAAAACTGTCTTTATCTTTTTTATATCCTCTTTAGTTTTTTCTTCTTTAGCATCAAGTTTTATTTCTCTTGTTTCTTCAAGTTTATCCCCATCATTTGAATTATCATAGCCACAAACCTCACATATTACTACGCCATCTGGCATTAAAGTATGACAATTTTTGCAATACATTTTAATCACCTCTATGTTTAACTTATTATATCAATTATCTTAAAAAAATATCAACACTAAGTTCTATCAATAATTTAAGTAAAATTGGGAATAATAATTGATGACAATGAGTTTATGGAGTATTTACATAAAAACTTGATAATGCTATAATTTAACTATAGGATGTGAAAATATGAAGAAGTACAAGTATGCCTTATTATCACTAACTTTAATGGTAGGAATACTAGCAGTATTCTTTATTACGTATAAAATAGATAAGACACAAGGTGTTGTTACAGAAGTTGAAACAGAAAACGAAACTTTTTATACATGCTCTCCAGGACCTGGAGCTTACTATAGAGCAAATGGTAATTACCGAGTAAGAACAGGACCGGGGACTAGTTATACTACTATTCGTACTCTTAGTGAAGGGGATATCGTAATAGGATACTGTACAAGTGGAAACTGGGTAAACATTGGTGAAGGATACGTATCACAAACCGGTCTAGATTTATTAGGCGTTGATGTTAATGTAGGAAATCTTAATAAGAATCCAAGTACTTTCTATCGAAATAAAAACTATAATGGTTCTCTAAATGTTTCGGTTAATAACTTACCTAATGAAGGTGCAAGCAGATTATCAATAACTATAGAAAAAAATGGTTCAAATGCCGAAGGAGAATTCAATGTATCTAAAACTGGCTATTGGGATGGTAATTCTTCTATAACTTTTTCACGTAAGAATAGAAATGCCATTGGTACATATCAAATCGTCGTAAGATTAGATGGAGATGTAAGAGGAACAAGAGAATTTACTATTGAAAAAGATGACTTTAATTTTAATGTTGATAAATTTGCTACTGTTGAGAATGTAGCCGAAAATGAACAAGGAGAATGGATTTTCTCTATTACAGATAAGATACCATCATCACTTACCTTAAGTGACTTTAGTTATAGTATTACAAAGGGTAGTACAGATGCTAGTCAATATTTTGATATTTTTGTTCGTGATGATAGTCTAGTTGTAAGAAATAAAAAAATGATGTTTGGATTAAGAAACAATAGGTGGACTATATTAAATAGAGATGAATATACAAAACAGGGAACTTATAAAATATCATTTACATTCAATAATCAAGATGAGTACTCTGGTGTTAATGGATTTACAAAATCACATACGTTTACAATCAATAGAAAACGTACAAGCATGCAAGAAGATTTTGAAGCTGGCAGTGTAACAAGATATCAAATAGATTATACAAATGAAGACTATAATGTTGATATTATTGGAACTACAAGAGAAGGTAGTGTTACAAAATATGTTTTAGATGAGCACAGTTTAGATGGCACAAGCACTACAAGAGCAATTTATACTGCTGCTGAAATGGGACAAACATATCCCAATATTCGACTAAGTACAATATATGTCGATTCGAGAGCTGCTTATAGAGATCCAGCAAGTGGATTAACGATAACTCCAGTTGCAGTTAATTTTGGTAATTCAATTTATATAACTAATTATACAAAATCAGCAACCGCACCAGTTGTAACATACTATGTAGGATCTTCAACTACAGCAGTTTCATCTCCGATTGCAACATTCCAAACTGAATATCCATCAGCTTATGAACTATTAGTATCAAGCGACTATAATTTTACATCTACAGGTAGTATTTCACAAAGAAAAACTGGTATAAAAACAAAAATAGTAAAACATATTGTATCTTTCCCAAATAGACGACCACTTGCCGTAACAGGTGGAGAAGTAAAAATCGCTATTAGATTCAGTGGATTTATTGATGATGAATTAGAAGGATTTAAGGCTGATTTAACAAAGGTTGCTGGAAATGTTAAACTTGTTGAAACAGATGGAAATATTGTATATGATCCAAACTTCTCGATGGAACTAGATAGTTCTAATCTAGAATCAGGATATGTATATATCGTAGTAAAATATACAGATAATAAAGAAGATTATATTGGTGACTATCGTGTTCGTTTTGGTTTTAATAATCTTGACTTTAGTACATCATTTACTCTAGAAGACGGTAATGTTGATTATACTGTTTATAGTGAAGTGGATCCAATTGATATAAGCGGAGAACAAATTGATGGTACCTCTCCAGGAGCAAACCAAAAATATGACTATAACATTGGTTTATATTTGAAAAAAGCAAGATCTGACTATTATAAGGTTAACTTAGAATCAATTAACTATATGATATTTGATAAAAGAGTAGACAAAGACGAGTCAGGAAATTATTATTTCTATGATGAAATTGAGTATATTACAAAAGTTAAAAGAATTAAAGATGGAAAAGTTTACTTTGATTTAAGTACGGATAATGGTGTTACATATCTTGAAAATCAAGAATTATCTATATCTGACTTTGCATCCACTTACAGTGAAGCTTATGAATATTTTAAGGACTACACAACAGATGCTACAAAAATTAAATATTATAACTTAGATGCGGATGGAAATATTATAAGTGATAACTATTCATTACATCCTACACGTATGTATGCATTAACAGATGATGCAACAGACATGACTTTAGATTACGTAGATGCATCTGGTGTAAGCCAAACAGTTTTAATGGATACAGCATTTAAACGTGCTAATCAAGATATTTATAGCTTAATATCCACTAGATTTGGATATGATAGAAACGGAAATTATATTCTTGGTGCTATTAGAGGAAGAAGAAAAGAAAATATTGAAAAGAATAACAATTTAGAAAGCCACAATGTGTCAGACTTATTCTTCGTAAAAAAAGCCGATAGAGCTGCTACTATAAGTGCTGTTGAGCCAGGAAATGAATATGAGACAAAAAAAGCAGAAGAGGAACTTGCTAAAAAAACTTTAACAGTATTACCTAAAACAGAGGTTCCAGCTGGCGAATATTTTATTTATGTCGCACATGACAAATCTGACGCTATTGGATTCCTGTATACGGATAACAGCGATGATTCAGCAATCGAACTTGCTATTTATCCAGAATTATATAACCGAAATATTCATATGACGTCAATTTCTTTTTCAAACCCAATATATGACATTAAAATTGATGAACCAATTGAAACCAATACTATAAATGATATGCCCCTTGCCTACGCTAATGTTGAAAGCAATTTAAGATTTAACATGCAATTAAATTACATCTATAATTTAGAAAATCTTAAGTATAAGATAGAATATAAAAATGATTTAGATGAATGGGTAGAATCTAATAATTCTTTCTTTATAACCACACAATTGCACCCAACTATGCAAATAACTGCTGATAACTATGAGACAAGAGGATTAACTAGTTCAGCTATAGATTTAAGAACTAGACCTGGAATTACTAAAAAAGGAGATTATCGTATAGTTTTCGAGTATAGTAATAATGGTTCAACTATGACTCCAGTTATAAAAGAGTTCTCAATTAAATCAAATCACTATGGATTAGTTGTAAACCCTGATGAAGTAATGAGATTAACTGATAAGGGAACAACTAAATTTGAAACTTTCTATAGTAATCAAAAGTATGATATTCAAATCCCAGTACATTTATATACTGTTGATAATCCAGAAAATCTAAAGTTCGAACTTATCTATGATACAACTGGGGATGTAGATCCATGGATAGAGGAAAATAAAGAATTTAGAAGTTATCGAAATAATGACTTAGTAATATTTAGATATACTAATGAAATCACAAAAGTAGATGATGAGGAATCAATTTATCTAATGACTTACAGCAACTATGTAGATTCAGATCTACCACAAGCTGCAGAAGGAAAATATATCTTAAAAATAAGCTATCAAGAAGAAAATGGGGAACTTGCAGAAACCACATTTGAATACACTGTATCTGAGCCTCAAAGAGATTTTAAAGCTGTCGAAGAAAAAGATAAAGCTGTATCTAATAATGATGAAATGTACATAACAAGAGAAATAGAATCTTCTTATATAGTTGGTTCTCGTCTTGTAAGTAATGAAATATCTTACGCAATTGAGATGTATAAAGATGGAAGATATGTAGATGTATCAAGTGAAAATGCTGATACAAGATATTTCCAAATAGAAATGAATTGGAAAGATACAGATGTAATTGATAGGGTAAATTATTATGGTGATATGAAAATAAACCTAGCTACTGATAAAGTAGATAGTATATTTGAACTAAGTGATGAAGAAAAATTTATTCTAGTTATTACACTTGGAAATGTAAGGTACGAAATAGCTATGCCAGATATAAGAGAATTATTTAAATGGGAAATAGAAAATGTTAAGATTACAGGTGTTATCGAAAATGATGGAGTAAGTGTTCCAGTTGAAGGATTCTATAACAATGCTAAACCTAATATTGAAATCAATTTAAAAACTCCACATGAAGAAAATGCTAAATTTGCTATTACTCAAGAATGTTCAGGAAATGTATGTACTCCAAGTGAAAGCATGATTAACTATAATGATAGATTTGACGTTGTTTCAGAAGAAAGCAATAAAATAGTTTTAAAACAAAAAGAAGATTTACCAGCTGAATTGTATTTAAGAATTGGTAAATATCAAATAGTTGTATATTATACTCAAACAGATTATGATATATATGACTTTGTAGTAAGAAATGAATACCTATCAATCGAGTTTGGTGATGCAACTGTTGAAACTCCTGTTAAAGGTGGAATATCTAACGATTTATTTGTTAACAAAGACTCAGTTATAAAGATTCCAGTAAGCGTAATAGGGTCATCATACGATAGTGTTACCATTGATATATCTAATAATGATCAATCAATTAACTATAATCATCTATTTAGTATTGATAGAGAAAAATTTAGAAATGAACATATACTTGAAATAACTTATGATTCCAAATCGGAAATTGAAGCACAAGATTATTTAGTAATGGTTCATAAGACCGTAGACGATGAAATAATTGAAGATCATGAAGTATTTAAATTTAATTCAACATACTTTAATTATATGATTACCAATGTTACATATGATCCAAATCCAGCTGTTCCAAATTATGAGAATGGTGGAGAGATAATATTCGATATTATGACGGATGAATTAATGACTGGTGATACTTTTGGAAATCGTGAGATTAAACGCGCTTTTATCGAAAACTTAACTATAAACAATAAAGAAATCCCAAGTAACCTAAATGATTATTTTGATATTTCATATCAAGATACATCAAGTATTGCAGATTTTAAACTTATATTGAGATATTCTGAAGATAAACAGATTTATCCAGGGGATTATACAATTACGTTTAATGTATCAAAGAATACTTATTCGTTACAAAAGCAACAAGAATTCTTTGTTGATAGTTTTGCAAGAAAAATAACTATCGATGGTGTAACAATTAACTCTAAAACACCAGATGATTTGATTCACAGAAATACTGGCGGAACATATTTAGTTAATTATCGAGCTAACTATGAAATAGATACAAAGAATTTATATACAAGTGTTACTGATAATGAAGGAAATGACGTAACAGATAAGTTCTCTATTGATAAAACTATTAATGGGCAAGTACAAATTAATTTTGATCCAGAATTACATACAATAAACTATGGTATATATACAGTCACACTTACTTATGCTGACCCTGTAATACATCGTGATAATGTAAACACAGTAGAAATCATCATGTATGGAGACTATAAAGAAATAACTATTAAAGATATGATGCCTAGTGCAACACCAATCATAGCTGAAAATGAAGATCAATATTATGACTTCACATTAGATGTATCTAATCTAACAGAAGAAGAAATAAACGCTATGAAGATACGTATCTATGATAGATGTGATAACATAGTATATTCAAATGTCACTTCTGATGATGTTACAAACTCTTTTGAAGTAATTAAAAATGCCGATATAGATACGTATAAGATAAACATCTTACCATATAAGGCAAGAGTTGGATCTTACTTTGTAGAATTTATTCTTCCAGCGTCATATGATCCAAATAATCTAGGCCTTCAAAATATTTCAAATAGATTAGAATTTACAATAGACAAGACTCTTTATACAGTAAACATGAATAATAGTTCTGATGTAACTACACAAAAAAGAATAAATAATACAGATGATATTTATGATTATATTGGTGTAAATGGAAAATATATTTTCACATCTACTTCGCCAATAAAAGATGAATATTCTATTAAGGTGTTTAATAAACTTAAATTAGTAAAAGAACTTGATGTAAACTCTACAACTAGTAATGAACTAGAAAACATTAATTTCAGTGCTGATGAAATATCAAATGGAGAAGTAGAATTTGCTTTATGTATTAGAGGTTTACCATATGTATCAATTACAAAAGATGTCCTTGAATATATAAAAGTATCCGAGTTAGCCCTAGTTATAGATTATCATGATGTAGGTGAGGAACTTACTCTAGATCCTGGAGATGTTAAAACTTTCGAACTTGTAATAAGACCTGAAAATGCAACGGATAAGAATTTAACATTCACATCAAGCAATGAAAATATAGCAACATTTAGTGGTAATACCATAAATGTTAAGAATGCTGGAGAAGCAACAATTACAGTTAGTAATAAAGAGATTAGTAAGACATTTATTCTTAAAGTATCAGAAAGATTAGATTCTACTACTTATGAAATAACTCAACCTGAAGAGGGTGCATCAGGAACAATTTTTGTTAGTTCTCTTAGATCAAAAACATTTACCAAAGGAGAGTTTTTAAATAACTTATTACATCTTTCTAATGGTTACAAAATCTATGATGGAGATAATAATGATGTTACCAATACTACAGATGTAATCGGAACAGGGTATAAGATTAATAATGGTAATGCTAGATATGTAATTATCGTTATTGGTGATGTTAACGGATCTGGAACAATTGATTTCGGAGATGCAACACAGACATTCAGAGCTTATAAAGGAACATATTCTTTAAGAGGAGTATACTTAAAAGCAGCAGTTGTATCGAAGAGTGGAGACCGTGTTAACTTCGGAGATGCAACAAGACTATTTAGATTCTATAGGGGATTTATAAATGAATTATAAGATAATTCTGGCAATTATATTTGCGTTATTTCCTATTCAAGTTTACGCTGAAGAGAGTATAGACATCAATTGTAAAAGAATAGAGAGTGTTTACGAGTGCGGTATAAGTGGGAATGTAGATTACTTAGTAAGTGCCGTAGATTTCCACTTTTCCATACCGGAATATGCCCGAATTATAAAATATGAAATAGATTCTAACTGGGAGGGATCAGCCGATGATAACTGGGTTTCATTATACTCAGCTGAAGATCATTCGGGTACCTTCCAACTATTAACACTAACGATAGAATCAAATAAAAAAATTGAAAACGCAGATATCAAAATCAATGATTTACTCGTGTATGATTCAAAATATGTTGAACATAACGTAGATTTAAACAATAAAAAGTCTGAAAAAAATAATAAATTTGACAACATAAAGTTACTTATTATTGCAATATGTGCTATTATTATATTAGGAATAATAGTATTAATAATAAAAATGAAAGGAGATTCTAAATGAAGAAATTAAGTATTACAATTATTGGAATCTTTCTATTAATAATATTACCTCATGATGTAGATGCAGCATCAATGAACTTATCTTTAAATTGTTCGGATACAACAGCTGGAAAGAATACAACATGTACATTAACGGGAAGTGGTAATGATGTTGCTGGTGTAACAGCTCAATTTAACATAACTAATGCGGTTATAACTAGTATTACTCCAAGTGGTGGATGGGAAGCTATGCCTGGAAATAATAGCACATATATAGCATACTATACTGCCGGAGCAGCTAAGAATGGAACATTTCAAATTGCAACAATAACTATTAGTACATCAACTGCCGGAAAATCAACAGTAACAGTAAAAGATGTTGAGTATTCAGAGGATTCTGGAAAAACACATTCTGCAAGTGGAATATCAAAAAGTTTTACAATAAGCCCACCAGCAACACAACCACCACAAACTCAAGCTCCAAGACCAACAACTAAGGCAACTCAAAGGCCAACACAAACACAGCCTACAGCTCCTGTAACTGAGCCAGTTGGAACTGAATTAAAGTTAGATACTGTTAAAGTCGGAGATTATGAAGTATCATTTCAAGAGGGAAAATACTATGTAACAGTAGATTATGATACTGAAAGTGTAAATGTTGAAGCAACAGCTAATCCTAATTTAACGCTTATAGGTGGTGGAGTAAGAACCTTAGCAGTTGGAAAAAATGTTGTTGAGATTATTATGAGAAACGAACTTAACCAATCTGCAACAGCACAGATTGTAATAACAAGACCGGAAGATACAAATGACTATAGTACATATCTTACAGAACTTAAAGTAGTTGATTATGATTTCACATTTAATAAGGATGTACTAGAATATACAGTCTATGTACCAGCAAATGTAAAAGAATTATATGTCATTGCTAAAAGTGATAATGTAAACGTTTCTATAATGGGAGATGGTTTACAATCATTAAATAATGGTAATAGTGATATACATGTTAAAGTTCAATATGGTAATAAAGCTGAAACTAATTATGTAATTCACATTAAAAGAAGTTATACTTCAATAATTATGTGGGGAGTGATTGCAACTCTTTCTGCTGGACTTATTGGTTCAATTCTATATTTTACTAATAAATTAAAACAAACTACTATAGCTAGTAGAGAAGAAAAAACAAAGATACTTGCTGAAGCAAATAGAACAGTAGCAGAGAGTAAAGAAAATGTTACATTAAATGGACAAAGTGTAGTATCTCCTACATCAGCAGTACAAAGTCCTATTCAAACTAGAGTTCCAAACACTCCAGTACAACAAAACGGTACTTTAAATGGCGGAGAGCAAACTACTCAAGTGATTGAAAAAAGAGTTCCTACTAATCCTGCAGCAGTAGCAACTTCAACAGTTAGTCCAACTCAAGTAAGTACTTCATCTCCTACACAAGTAAAATTAGTTCAAACTTTAGATAGGCAACCTATTAAGGTAAATAGGACACCAATAAAAACAAATGGTGCAAGACAAGTAGTAATAAACACAGGAAAAAATAATACAAGGTAAAACTTGTATTTTTTCTATTTATTGGAAAGTCTTAATGTGATATACTACATAATAGTAGGGAGATAATATATGATAAGTTTATTGTTACTAATTCCAATTTTATGTATATCATTTTCTCTTTATGTAGTGTCTCTCATTGACTTTATATCAGCAAATAATTTAGATATACTTATGGTCTCTTCGACAGCATTCATAAATATCATCGTGTCTTTTTTTGTTATTAAGATATTTATAAGAGATAATGAGCATATTGCATTTATTATGAATCTAGATAGAAAATCTAGTTTACTCCATGGATATTTCTCCTTTATAATCATGTTTTTATTTGGCGCATCACTTGTTATTAATTCATTTTTGTTTAAAATAAATGTTAATAATTTAACAATCGGAACAATAATTATAGGTATGTTTATTTATATAACAATCGTGCATGTGTTAATGTCAAAAGATTATATCTTAAAATTAGTTGATATTGACGATTCAGAATCAAATGTCAATAGATTAATATTTGAAAATAATGATGAAGAAGAATTTGAATACTATGTTAGTAAAAAAGAAAAATATAAAGTAAACAACAAATACTTATGTAAAGTAGGTAAAAGCAGTAGATGTATAAAAAAAATAATAAAAGAAGTTGTTGAACTAGATTAGAGGTAAATATATGAATAATGAAAATAATAATAACCAAAATAATAATTATGTTACACCAGAAAAAGTAGATTTAAATAAAGTTGTTGTCGATAAAAGTAATGAAGGGACCTTAAATCGCGAAAGAGATAATATAATAAGTGCATCAATCCAAGCAAATGATGCGATAGATGAAAAGATGGCAAAAGACGTTAATAACACGATTAAAGTAAAAAAGAAAAATCCAGTAATTTCACTTCTAATAGGTATTTTCTTTGTTGGTATTGCATGTATACTTGCCTATATGGGTTTTAGATTGCTACAAGGGTATATAAAGTATGATGATAATAAACATACAACAACTACAACAACAACCCAGAAAGTAAACTATTTTGCCAATTATACATATGATTCTAATAAATTAAGAAAGTTTCAAAATGATAATAGTATCCTTATTTTGTTTCCAACTATGTTAGACAATTTATCAAGATACATTTATATAGAAAATGGAGTTGATGGACTTCTAAAAGAAGAAGAAGGTACATACAATATAAAAGATGGTACTATTATTCTTGTAAGTGATAATTATACACAGAAGATCTATAATATTGAAGAAAATAACCTTAAGGGTGGAGATGTTGTTTTAAATATGTATGATCAAGAATATAAATACTATCTAAATAAATCAACTAATATTGATGGTATTTTAATTGTTAATGCAACACAAAATAAAACATTTGCTTACCTATATGATGCAAATATTCATAAGTTTGCTGACTATACTGAATCTGCATCCAATATCACTTTAGGAACTGGAGAAACGTTTGTTAAATCTGGTACTAATCTTGTATATAACGACCTTACATTTGTTTATGCTGAATAATTGGACAAACTCCATTATTTATAGTATAATTAATGAGGTTTTGTTAAAAAAAGTGTCTACCAAATAAAAATATATTATATGCAAATGTACGAGTAGTATATATTTATGCTATAATGTATTAGGACACTAATATTGGAGGTTATTAATATATGAAAAACGATTTAAGTTTTGATTATATTTCTAAAGATATATTAAAAAATAGAAAGTTTCAACGTATTGCCTATGAATCACATCATGGTATTACAAGAATGGAACATTCAATGCGTGTTGCAAAATACGTATATAAAATATCAAAGAAATTAAAACTTGATTATGTATCGGCTACAAGAGCAGCTATACTACATGATTTCTTCACAAATGCTGAATTTGGAGCAAATCATGGACTTATTCAAGGGGTAGTTCACCCACACATTGCGCTTCAAAATGCTAGTGGTGAATTTGACCTTAATGACATTGAGAAAAATGCGATTGAAGCACATATGTATCCACTTTGTTGCAAAATGCCAAAGTATAAAGAGAGCTGGGTATTAACAGGCGTAGATAAAGTAGTTGCAATATACGAATATTTTAGTTACAAATTTAGTTACACCAAATTAACTAGTAAGGTTAATGGTAAATTAAATCTGGCTGTAATATTATCGTTTTATTTAATAACAATGGGAAGAAAATAGTCTCATTGTTATTTTTTATGGTATAATACTTATATGTTCTCGTAACTCAGTAGGATAGAGTATCCGCCTCCTAAGCGGAAAGTCGGCAGTTCGATTCTGCCCGGGAACACCATTTATGTTTCATGACTAACTAGAAATAGTTAGTTTTATTATGAGTAAATCAATATAATACTAAGTGTAAATTTATTGTATAAAGAAATAAGCTATATTATGAATATGGTATAATTAATTAAATAAGAGATGACTATGGGAGATAAGAATATGAGTATAGTAAACTTAGATGATATAAATGAATTGATAAAAGAAAAAAATATTACAAAAGACAATTATGATGTTTTTACACCCCAGCTTAGTTCGCTTAAGATAATGGATCCACCAACAAACATATGTAGTCTTGATGATATAAGAACTATTAGACATCGCTTTTTTCACAATGAATTTCCTGCAAACTATACACCTGATAATGATTTATTAGAAAAGATGTGTAATTTTATATTAGGAGATAATGTTCCAAAAGAAGAAAAGAATTATCTATCTAAGTATTTCAATACTACTATGAAAGATAGATTGATGAATAAATACCTTGATTGCCTTTTTATTAAATCTAAAAATGTAAGTATCGATCCTGAAGATGTTTCTAATACGCTTTTTTATAATCCACGCATTAATGGAGTACCATTAAAGGATCTTAATGATAGCAAAGTATTAATGTCATATGAAGAAATAAAGGATATTCTTATAGGAAAGGAAAAAATAAAAGATTCTACTACTGCAGTTATCATAAAACATATTTTTGAAGAGGAAAGTTTCTTTACTGGTCCTTGGATAACAGATTATGTGAATGTTCTAAAAGAGAAAGTAATCACTCCTGAAATAGCAAATATAGAAAGTGATTATCTTACTGAGTGGGACATAAATAAGATAAACACTTTAAAACAATCAGAAAAGAAATATTCTTATGAAGCTAATGAAGAATTTATCGAGGAAATAGTTTCAAGTATTCCAAGGGAACTAACAATACTTGAAAAAACTATATATGTTTATTCTAAATTATGTCGAGTATTATCATATGATTCAACATTCTTTATGAATAATAAAACAGAAGATATGTTAAATCCAAATTTAATGAACACATTTGACAGTGATAATAACTATGTCGTCTGTCATAGTTTTGCCTACATTTTTGCATCTATTTTAAGAAAGCTTGGCGTAGAAACTATTAGGGAGAAAATGACAATTATAAATGAAAAATTTCTTGGCCATTCAAATATAACATACATGGTTGATGAAAATGTAATATTTGCTGATTCAACAAGAGAGGTTATTGGTGGAGATTTAGAAATTCACAAGTTTACTAATGAACTTCATGGTATAAGATGTGAGCTTTATTCAAAGGCAAAGCAAGACGAATTTAGGCATGCTAAAGACAAAGTATTAAGAATCATTCAGCTTGAAGATATGATGATTGATGTAACATTGCCAAGCAAAGAAGAAGTTGAAAAACTTAATCCAAATGAAAAATATATATTATTTAATAATCTAATGAAAACAACGCATTTAACTAAAATTGATTTTGTTTCTTTTGTCAATAGACTAATTAATATTATGGATTTAAATATCGAAACCACTTTGATGCATAAAAAAGATGATTTAAGTAGCGTCTATTTAAGAGTTTTAATAAAAGGCTATAATTCGGATGGCAAGCCAGATTCAATTGAATATATAATTGATTCTACAACCAAAGAAGTAGTTATGAGCAATGATATAGAACTAACAGAAAAAGAAAAATTATCTAGTATAAAAAAATAGATAAGGGAAGTTAATCCTTATCTTTTTTATTTTCAAGATTACTTATAAGATTTAAAACTTTTTTTTCTTTGCCACTATTTAAACTTGAGTTTTGAGCCTCCATAATGGAATTCAACAGATGTTCTATTTCAGCATCACTAGAGTTGAATGTCTCTTTTAAGTATTCTATTATAGCTTCTATTCCGTCACCATACCTAAATTTAAGTAAATTATCATTTAATAATTGGTTTATATTTTTGCCAAGATTAGGATAAACACAAGAATAGCTGCCATTAGTCATAATAAGACATTTATATTCATTAGCAATCTCTTCTAAAGAGTTTTCTATAAAACGATATCTATTATATCGAGGTTCTTTTAGATCATACACAATACCATCATCACTTGGTATTGGTTCCAAGTCAATAATATTACGTGAGAATCCCGTTATCAAATGTAAAACATTATTTTCTTCATCAAGGACTCTAGAAGTTGCTTCCATATGTCCAACTTCATGTGACGATGCATTAATTATCACTTTCTTATTTTCAATATCTAACTTTTCCCAAGTGTATTTATCAACATAAAAACCTATACTGTTTTTTAAAGAGTGATAAACAGCAGATGTGAGATCAGCTCTAAAACCCTCAAATAAAGCAGCTGTCATAGATAAATAATTAATAGCTAAAAAAGAAGCATTAGTATCAATATTACTTGAATCGTAATTATTTTTCTCATTAAATAACTTATTTAAAGCTATATTATCATAAACTGCCTTAATTAAATCTTCTGGCAATAGAAATTCATTTGTTCTTACAAAGTCACCAAATATAAGATGGTTATTTAATAAACTTTTTCCTTCTCTAGATTCTGGATTAAACTCATGAAGCATATGTGGAGTATAAATATTACTTAATGTATAATATGAATAATATTTTATAACTAACGCATCTAAATCTAGTACTTCATAACCAAATATACTTCCATCATCCATTTCTTTATACTCTTTTAAAACAATATATATCTTTTTATCCCTCGCCATAAATAAGACCTCTTTTCGCGTCAATTATTATAACAAATTAGCAAGTAATAGTAAAATAATTAACTAATATATGTACGCTTGGGCTTTATAGGTCCTTGTTCTAACTGAGCAAAGTATTATACTATTAATCATGTGTTCTAATAGAAGGGAGGTAAATATGAATGAAAACAAAATTATCTTGACCTTTAAAATAACAAGGTATAATATGATAAATTATGACTTTGATCAACCGCACGAAATGAATTTAATTATAAATAAGAAAGTAAGTACAGATGATAATTTTATAAATGTTGTTGAAAATATTGCATCAACCTATAAAATAGGCGATAAACTTAACTATTATTTAGAAGATATATATGAGACTTTGTGGAGTGAACACTTTGACGGTGTAATTCTTGATGAAATTTTAAAAAATATTAATCTCCAAAATTATGATTCGCTTAATACAAAAGTAGAATGTTTAGATAAACAATTTAATTTAAAGAATAAAGTAATAAAGATTGTAATACTTGCACATGATAGTAAATATTTTATGAAGTTTTTCTTTCATATTGATTCTAAAGATAAAGTACTACCACATGTTCATTGTAAATGTTGTGGTCTAGAAAGAATAATTAACTTAAAAACGTTAGAATTTATTGAAAATCCATTTTTATCAGAAAGTATAACTAAAAGAGCAATTAATATTGTTCATAGATACAGAAGTGAGTTTATGGAATACTTTGAGGTCCTAACAAAAAGTGGAGAAGAGTTAATAGAATTTAAGATAGTAATATAAAAAGGAAGAGATTAAACTCTTCCATTTTTTAAATCATTTTCATCAAAAGCATCAGGGCATAAATCTCTAACGAGATAGTCTTTATAATTTCCATCTGTTGAATAACATCTAACTAAAGTATCGTCATCACATAATTCGACAAGCATTTGTCTACAAACAAAGCATGGAGTAGAAATACTGCCACTTCCAACCATCACATGAATGCTTTCAACCATTCCTTTTTTTAATCCATCAGTAATAGCTGCAAATAAAGCATTTCTTTCAGCACATACTCCAGCACGTAAGGATGCATCTTCAACATTAACACCTTTATAATATTTGCCATCCTTTGTAACAACAATAGAAGCTACTTTAAAGTTAGTAATAGGTGCATAAGCTGAATTTAAAAGACTCTTTAGTTCTTGTACCATAATATCATCTCTTTCTATTAATATTGTATCATATATTGAAGATTTTTACTTAATTTGTTAAAATATCACCTGACTAAGGAGGAAAACACATGAAATATTCAATATATGTAAGAAATAGAATAAAGGCATCTTTATTAAGAGAAGAACCTCATATGGATATAACAATACTTGACGAAAAAGCAAATACTATATTTCATGAGATGCTTGCAGAGTCAGAGTACGAAAGAGAGCTTAATAAATTAAGTAATGATGATCCATTAAAAAAATTAGAACTAGAAGATGAAGAGAAGTTTTTAGATATTCATCCCGGTGCAGAAGACAGTAAGAATATACAAAATAGATATGCATATCTTTATCATGGAGTAAGGTTTGATGATGATCATAGCGCATTTGCCAATATTTTACAAGATGAAGCAATAAAATGTGGAAAAGATACTCCATTTTACTACCGTGTTGGAGGGGATAATTGTAATGAGGGAGAGTATGTATCTTTAACTCATTATACAGGGGATTCTTATGATATTGAATTTAAAACATTCATTGAAGAAAATGTTGCATTTATAATATCTCCTTTACTTAATCCGGTAAAATGTAAATATTTGCCTTATGAAGAATGGGAAAATATTAAAGGAAAACTAAAGTCCACTAGACATCGCTATAGTTATGCTAGAAATGAATATCAATACAAAAAAGAAGTATCGTTAGATTATGCAGTTGGAATTCTTTATCCCTTTAAATATTATAGTTACATAAAAGGCTACTACACAACTAAAGATGATTTTAAACGTGTAAAAGAATTATTAATTAGATATGGATACGCGCATTTGCCGATATTAGATCCAACTAATGACTTTGAAGATATTTCATATCTTTATGATGGACAAAAACATTTAATAAGTCGACCAATTGGTATTGTTAGATAAAATAGAAATACTTAGTATATTCACTCAAATGTGTTATAATTATCTAGGCGGTGGTTAGCTTGGCAAAAGTATTAAAAAAATATCAAGAAATAGAAAAAAGTATTATTAAAACTTATCGAAAAGAAATATGGGCTAGATTTATTAAAGCCATAAATGATTATGAGTTAATTAAAGATGGAGACTCTATCATGGTTTGTATTAGTGGTGGTAAAGATTCCTTTTTACTTGCCAAATGTATAGAAGAAGTTATGCGTCATGGAAAAATAAACTTTACTGCCAGATTTGTCTGTATGAATCCGGGATACAATAATGCCAATTTAGAGCTTATCAAGAAAAACGCCGAAACACTAAACATAAATTTAGAAATATTTGAATCAAATATTTTTGAATCCGTTGAAGTAATGGACGCTAAAAGTCCATGTTATATGTGTGCAAGAATGAGAAGAGGCTATCTTTATAGTAAAGCTCAAGATCTTGGGTGCAATAAGATTGCCTTAGGGCACCACTTTAATGATGTTATTGAAACCACTCTTTTATCACTTTTTTATGGCTCAGAAATAAAAACAATGATGCCTAAATTACATTCAGATAATTTTAAAGGGATAGAGTTAATCAGACCATTATTTTTAGTACATGAAGAATATATAAAAGCTTGGTGTACTCACAATGATTTACATTTCATCAATTGTGCTTGTCGTTTCACTGAAAGTGTTGCTAATAAAGAAGAGGAAAGCAAGCGAAAAGAAATGAAAGAATTAATTAAATATTTAAAGAAATCTAATAAAGAAATAGATAATAATATTTTTAAAGCTATGGATAATGTTAACTTGAACTGTGTTTTAGGAGTAAAGAAGGATGGACTATATAAAAGTTTTTTAGATGAATATGAAGATTAACAACTAGGGAGGTATACTTGATGAATAAAATAAAACTGCGAAGGAACTTAACTATACTAGCACTTTCTGCTATGTTATATATAACATATGAACATTTTAGCGGATATGAAGAAGGTTATGAAATACTTGATGAAGATGAAGGTGCCTACGGAAAATACGATGATGGTTTAATCTATATTGGTAATAGAGAGTATATTAAAGAATTAATTAATAATGTTTCCGAAGGAGACGTATTAGTTATTGATAAAAGACTTACAAATGACCCTGATATGCAGATAATTGATTCTTATAGAATTACTGATGAAGATGACATAAAAGATATTTTAAATTGTTTATTAGAATATGAAAGCAATAATCCGACAACTTGGAATAGAACTCTTTCTTCTATGGTTACCGAATGGAAGGTACATAATTTTTTATATAGCATAAATTATAAACGATACCGAACCGACGATGTAGATCTAAATAATGATGATGAAAACCTATACAACAACATTATTTTAAAGAAATTATTTTTAGAAAAGTAACATAAGTGTAAAGAAACTCATTAAATTAGTTAATTTAAGTAAACTTATAGTAAAATAAAATTAGAGGTGCAATATGGAAAAATTCAGTTTAGAATCAAATGTGGCTAATCTAATCAATGAGTTTAACGAACTATCCTTAAAAGGATCCTCATCAGTTTTAGGATGGTTTTATGAAGCAATAAAATATAAGGGTATATTTGAAAGCTCATTTGGTACAACTGTTTTTAATACACTTAAGAATGCCGGATATACAGAAGTTACATCTACAAAAGATGAACTTGAGAATTTCAAAGTCTTAATGCAAAGTAATCCAACTGACAATGAAGAGAAAGTAGGGTATACTTTAATATCTCTTATTTTAAAATCAATAAAAGAAACAAATTCAATTTCTCCTTATTTAGAACAACTTATAGCAGTATATAATCAAAACTATAACAAAGATAAAGTATTTAAAAATATGATGGACCTTTTAAGTAGTTCAGTAGGTAATTATGTCGTATTTGTAATAATAAGAGATGCTAGTGTTAAATTAGCATCAGGTAAATTAGAAGGTGTAATACCATATCAAAAAGTAATAATAGATGGAGTAGAATATCCATTTATTGGCTATAACATTGAAATTAACAAAATTACCTCCAATGATGGTAAAGAATTATTTAGTAACATTTTATCATCACCAAAAGATGATTTAACAGATTATAATGTAATTGCTAAAAAGAATAGATGCCTATTTGGCGATAATTATAAAGAAAATAATAGACTACTTTAGTAGTTTTATGCCTACTTAGCACAGTGGTAGTGCAACGCCCTCGTAACGCGTAGGTCGCTGGTTCAAATCCGGCAGTAGGCACCATTTTAATGCCGATTTAGTACAGTGGCAGTACAGATGCATGGTAAGCATCAGAGGGCAGTTCAATTCTGCCAATCGGCACCA
>CAYWFZ010000017.1:0-29086 GCA_964458035.1 uncultured Muribaculaceae bacterium
AGTTAAATATTAAACTTTTAAAAAGTGATTTGTTTAAAAAGAATAGATTTATTTTGCAAGATTTAAAAAGAGAAGATGGCAAAATTACTTCTTTAAAACTATTTATGGCTAATGTTTTAACACCAGATTCAATAAATGAGGTGTATGGATCATGGATAAATATGGAAGTATTTATAAATACTAAAAAAGTGAAAATAGATGATGATAAAGTTGATTATACTGTAGAAGATAGTGAAAACATATTTTTAAAATATTATGTAAAAAATTTAGATTCTTTTGCAGCAGGGGTTAAAACAGGAAGGATTAGAATGGTCTATCTTGTATATGATGATGTTTTATATAAATTCCTTATTCTTCCTAGTGGTAAAGCAAGAGATAATCCTGATGGGGAAGTTATGAGAATACTTGATTCTCTACATTTTTAAATATCATGAAAACATTTAAGATAATTGTATTAATTCTTGTTATGTTAATTATTAACTCGTCATCTATAATTTACATTAGCGATATCTCTCTCGTAGATAAAAAGGATGTTATTAAAATAACTACTATTCCTGATATTAATAAAGTCACCTTTGATATAAAAGAGGATGAGAAAACTTTTAATATTTTAAATAGATATCCTGATTTAATGAATTTAATTAATGGTACAAACATAAAGATACCTGTAGAAAACAAGTTTATTCCTCAAGGGTTGGCATTAGTGAATGATTATTACTTTATTGTTGGTTATTATGATAGTAAAAGAAATTCTAGTTGTTATATTATTGATGAAATAGGTAATGTTGTTAATGTAGTTTTACTTGATACTAATTCACATGTTGGGGCAGTTTCTTATGATGAAAGAAGAGGCATTATATGGATTCCCGGGAATAATGGGGTATTAAATGCTTATAATGTAAGTGATTTCTTTTATGAAGATAAGATTGAGCCTATATATCAATTTGATAAAGTAAGTGATGAGTTAAAAGATTTTCAAGATAGCACTAGAAATCTAATTGCATATTTAACTATAGATGGAGATTATCTTTATATAGGCAACTTTTTTATAAATTATGAATGTTTAGTAAAGAAATATAAAATAATTAATTATGGCGAATGTGTTGAATTAGTTTATATTAGTAGTTTTAATGTACCAAAAAGAACCCAAAGTATTTTATTTGTTGAACACGAAAAAAATAAATACATGATACTAAGTAGATCATATGGTAGGAGTAAATATTCATATTTAGATATTTATTTATATGATGATACTATTAAGAGTTATAATGGTCTAGAAATAAAAAGAATTAAATGTCCTCCTATGTTAGAACAACTTAATATAAATGAATCAAAAGTATATTTATTATTTGAATCAAATGCTTATAAGTACTGGAATTCTCCTGAAAAAATAGAAAATGTTTTATCATTAAATGTAGATGATTTATTAAGTGCAACTTTATAATGTAATACGTGTTATAATATAGTTGATATAAAAGAGGTACTCTTATGAAATCAAAGAAGATATTGATAATTAGTTTAATTGTTTTAATTGTTATTTCTTTTTCTGTTTGTATGTTAGTATATTTATTTAACGAAAAGAAAGACAGTAATAAGTTTAATCAAGATAATGATAATAATACTTTTTATAGAAAGATTGGGCAAATTATTTTAGAAAATCCTAAATGTAATTCAAAAGAAAAAGTAATATATGAGTATCCAGATGGAAGAAAGATTAGATCTAGATGTGGAGAAGTGTATTATAAAGATGACGATTCACATAAACTATCAGATGCTTTAAATAGTAGTATTATTAGTATTGAAGACATATCTAAAAAAATGAATGTTATTTTAGGTGTGTATGATGGCGGTACAATAGTTTATGAATATAAATTAGGTGAAGATAATTTTTCTAATGGTAGTTTTAGGTTAGAAATATGTAAGAAAATTAATGGTAGTCACGATATGCTATTTCTATCTAAAAAGTCAAATAATTATATATGTGCATAAGAAGGAAAGTAGTTTCCTTTTTTAGTTATCTTTTTTTATATACTTAATATAATTAATTAGGTGATGTTGTGAAAAAAATATTATTACTGTTAATACTTCTTATGCCTACCTCTGTATTTGCAATAGAGACTAGTGCTAAATCTAGTGTATTAATTGATGTATCTTCTAAAACTATTTTAAGTGAACAAGAAAAGGATATGGAGTTACCTCCTGCAAGTATGACAAAAATGATGACACTTCTTTTGGTTATGGAAAGAATAGATGCGGGGAAAATCTCTTTAACTGACATGGTTCCGATAAGTAAAAATGCATCAGCCATGGGAGGAAGTCAAGTATATTTAGAGGAGGGTGTATCTTATAAGTTAGAGACACTTTTAAAATCAGTTGCAATTGCATCTGCAAATGATTCAGCGGTTGCTTTAGCTGAATATATAGCTGGTTCTACTACTGAATTTGTTAGACTCATGAATGAGAAAGCTAGTGAACTTGGTCTTAAGCATACAAATTTTAAAAATGTTCATGGCTTAGATGAAGAAGGGCATTATTCATCTGCTTATGATATGGCACTTATTGGAGTTTCTTTACTAAGCCACCCAGCAATACTTAATTATACTAAGATATATGAAGACTATGTAGAACATCCTAATGGCAATAAGACATGGATAGTTAATACAAATAAGCTAATTAATTACTATGAAGGTGTTGATGGATTAAAGACTGGATTTACTAATAATTCGGGATACTGTATAACCGTAACAGCAAAGCGTGGTAATATGCGACTAATTTCTGTAGTAATGGGTGAGGAAGACAATAAGATACGTAATCAAGATATAATGACTTTACTCAATTATGGATTTTCTAATTTCAAATTAGAAACAGTTATTCCTCCTACAGCGAACCTTGGAACTGTGAATGTTAAGTTTGGTAGTAATGAAACTCCTAAGGTAAAACTAGAAAGAGATGCAGTAGATTTAGTTAATGTTTTAGAAGACAATAATTACTCTTATGAGGTAATAAAAAATGAAATGAAGGCACCTTTAAAAAAAGGAGATAAAGTAGGTAAGGTAAATATTTATTCTAATGAGACAAAAGTGGATGAAATAAATTTAATAATTGATGAAGATATAAAACGAGCAAGTATATTTACACTATTTAGACGAAACTTGAATAGCCTTTTAAAAGGCATATTATAAACTTCAAATTACTTGAAGTTTTATTTTGTGTCTGAAAAACACATTTTTATCAAAAATATTATTGTGTCTAAAAAACACATATGCTATACTGAGATAAGAAAGGTAGGATTTATGAAGGTAGAATTAATAGGAGCAATAGACTTTAAAAAGTTAGCTTCGTTTTTAGATAAAAGGGTTGGCGAAATAATTGATGATAGTAATTCCTTAAAAGATTACATCAATGTGCTTGATAGCAAAAATGTTAGAAATACTGATGAGTATATTGAATTTTTAGACCACATTATTAATTATTTAAAAGGTAATTCTAATGGGAATATCTCCTTAATGACAAAAATTATTAATGCAGTTACATCAAAAAAGAGAAATTCAATAATTGAATATGTTGAATCATTAAAAGAGCTTGTTAGAACTAATGGAGAAGTATCAAGTAAAGACACTGATAATCTTAAGAAAATAATTGATGAACAGATTAATGATTTAAATACAATAAGACCAGATGTTGTTGATACAACAGAAAGACTTGAAACAGAAAGACGTGCTGAAGTAGTTACAGCAGCAGGCAAATTATCAAGATTTGATGGAAATGTATTTGATATACTAGAACTTGTCTCTGAGGACACTTTGGAAGATAATTGTAAATATGCAAATTTTGTATCGGGGACTTTAAAACATGAATCAATAACTGATCATGATTATTGTTTATTTGCGTTACAAGATATATCTATTCTAATTGAGCAATTTATAATAGCTGAAAGATTTGCGTCTTTTACAATCAAATCAAGAAGATTAACTGATTCTTCTAATATAGGTTATTATGTACCTGATTTTCATGATAAAGATGGAAATATAATAAAAGAAAATGAAAAAGCGAAACAAGATTATATAAGAGACATGGATCATCAATTTGCTATGTATGCCTTCTTTCTTAAAAATGGTATAGATTATGAAGATGCTAGATATTGCTTGCCATATTGTTATCATGCAAATAATTTAATGGGGATGGATTCTCATGTCTTAAAAGATTTAATTATTAAATGTCTTAAGACTAAATATGCTAAAATTCAAGAGATTAGAGAATTTGGAGAAAGACTTTATGAAATAGCAAAGAAAAAGGTGCCATATATTATAAAGGAAATTGATGCGGTAAAACCAGATTACGAAGATTATGTTGGTGATTTTGTAAGAAGTATTAATACTAATACTTCAAGTGTTAAATATACAATTTTAGATAAGCCTAAGTTAATTTCTAAATCTGATAATATAGATGAGTCCATATTAGTTTCTGCAGTTATGAGATATACTCAAGTTTCATTTGAAGAAGCTAAGGCCCTATTAGAAGAGGCCGTTAGTAATGATCCTAGTTTTAAAGAAACTTTAATGCGACTAATATTCTTTAAGGGGGATCAGAATGAACTTGCTCAAGTTAGTTTTGAATTTCAATTTGGTATTTCTTATGCTGTGTTAACACATTATACAAGGCATAGAACTCATCCGATTATAGTTCCAGATTTTGCTCCGTTAGGAGATTTATATCAATTTATGACTCCACCAGCTATAAAGGAAAATGAGGAGTTAAATGATAAATACGTTGATATGTTTACATTAAATGAAATTAGATGTAATAATATGAAGAACAACTATGGTATTAGAGATGAGGATTTAGTATATTATACACTTTCAGGAAATATGGTAAATGTTGTTACTCGATTTGATGGTAAGACATTTGCTCATATTGAAGCTTTAAGAAAGTGCAATAGAGCTCAGTGGGAATCAAGAATTATTGCTGAAGGATTTCATGATGAAATAAAGAATCTTGAAGACGCACAGCTTTATTCTCGTTTTATTGGACCAACTTGTGAAACACAAGACTTCTGTCGTGAAGGTAAACAATGTTGTGGCAAGATATATGAACTAAGAAAACAAAATCAATAAGAGAAGAGTTTTTAAAACTCTTTTTTCATGCAATAAAATGTGCTAATATATTATTGGTGATATTTGTGAAAGCAAGAAGAAGACTTGGAGCATTTATAATAGATTTGTTTATCGTAGTTATGGTGGCAACAACACTTGCTAATCTAAGCTATTTAAATCCTTATAAGGATCAGTATAATGAATGCCAAAATGAACTTAATAATGTAATGATTGATTATCAAGGGGTTATAAGTGATGTATCTAGTAAAGATTCTTTTAAAACGGCACTTAATTATGTTAATGATAAAATGGTACCTTTATTAATGGTTTTAGAAAAATATAATGTATTTAATTTAATTTGGTATGTTTTAATATTTTTCTTATATAATGTTTTATTTGCATATTTTAATAATGGACAGACTTTAGGTAAGAAGATATTTAAACTTAAAGTAGTTAATAAAGGAGAAAATAATGTATCTTTTTCAAGAATGCTTATTAGAGGACTTTTTAATGGGTCGTCTTTATACTTTGGTGTTGTAATAGTTGCTATAATTAGAATATTTACATCCTTTATTATGAATAAGTATGTCTTTTTAGTTTTGTTTTATGGAATAGAAGGGTTATCCTATATTCTTGAGATATCTTTATTAATAACTTTATTTACTAGTAAAGGTACTCGCTTAACGAATGATATTATCGCGAAAACTGAAGTAGTAGATGTTAAATAATTAATGTACAAATAATTAATTTATGCTATAATTATTTTATGTAGATGAGGTGAAGAATATGGGAGTTACAAGAAGTGAACTAAGAGAAAAAGTAATGACAATTCTTTATCAAATATCTTTATATAAAGCTAATAAAATTGAATATGATATTGATAAGGTAATTGAAGATAATATTGAGATACAAAATGAATTTGTTAAAGAAATGGTCTATGGTGTTATAACTTATAAAGATACACTTGATAGAATCGCCAATGAATATTTAAGTAACTGGACTATTGATAGACTTGATGGTGTTGGACAAGAGATACTTAGGATGGGTATATATGAGATGAAGTATACTGATACACCTGATTTAGTAGTAATTAATGAGGCTGTAGAACTTGCTAAAAAGTATAGTGATGATTCAGTAAGAAAGATGATTAATGCTGTATTAGATAAACTAATTAATCAAGAGTGATTGATTAGTTTTTTTAATTTACTAGATTTATATTTTCGTGATATAATTTTATTGAAGTAAAGTTGGTGAAGTTGTGATGAAAAGTAGTAATGAAAAGAAAAAAAAGTTAGTGTTTGATGAAAAAACATTAGATTTATATAATAAGATTTCGTTTGTTTGTGGAATTTTTTCAATAGTTTTAACTCTTACTGGACTTTTTGGAATAATTATTGGATTCCTTGGTATTTGTTTGAGTGTTACTTATTATACGGAAACTAAAAAAATCAGACTAGGTTATATCTTATCTATAATAGGTTCTTTATTATCAGCTGTATTTTTAGTTTTACAATTATGTTTATTTTATGGAGTTTACGTTCCTTAACACTTAGATGTAAACAGTACGTAAATTTTATTTACTTCTAATTTATGAGCATGCTATAATACTTTTCACATGAAAGGGAGAGATTAGCATGTTTTATAATGAAGTAATGCTAGATTTAGCAAATTATATACGTAATTATTTAGATACATTTTATGTACTTGATGGTATTAATTCTAATGTACTAGTTTTTTATGTAATGGAAAATATTAAAGGATTTATTGGAAATGTAGCATTAACATCTTCTGATATTGATTGTAGTGTAGAAGATAATGTTTTAGTAATTAAAACTATATTTGATCGTAAGGTTAGACTTGTTTTAAATAGGGATTCTCTTTATGCACTTGAAATAGATGGGGAATGTTTAAATGAAAAAGATGAAGTAGTAGAAACTTGTATTCTTTATAGAAGCCTTGATAAGATTGTTAATAAATGTACTTTTAATGAGAAAAGAAGTGTACGTGAATATGTAACAGATTTAGCAAGATGTGATTTTTCTTTAGCTGAAGGCGATGAAGGTAAAGATGAAAAAGAATTCGTTATTAAAGCTTCACCAATTGGATCAAAGATATCAGGTAACTATTTATATGAACTTGAAAGAATACAACCTAAACCTGATAAAGAAAATGGTTCAATATTAAAGAAGTTTGTTGATTTAGTTAGCAATGATTCAATTATGAGGATACCTGTTCGTGATTTAGCTGATGATTATGATATTGATGTTTTATTTTCTGTATTCTCTAAATTAAAAGATGAAGTAAACTTAAAAAGAACTAAAGATAAAATGAAACAAAAGACTAATTAATATAGTCTTTTTTGTTTGAATGAAATTAATTTCTTTTCTTTTATTAATTCTTTTTTTAAAAGATAAGTTTGATAAACTTCTTGACCTCTACAATATTCAAACTCAGTTATTTCACGATTAGGATTTTGGAATTTTTCCAAATACATGATATTTTCATAAATTGGCCCAACTACGGTACCATTTTCTTCTGGCATTGGAAGTATTTCATCTCCTGTTATTAAGTCTAAGAATGTTCCATTCATATAAATAATTAAACGCCATTTTTCTTTTTTAGTTAAATCTTTTTTATATATAATATTTCCGATTCTTTCAAATTTAACAATTTCTGAGAATAAGAAACAATCTCTTGGAACAGTGTTTTCCATAATACCCACCTTTTTTTGGTTATTATAACATAAATGTAAAGTACTTACATATTATTTACTATGAAATTTGCATAACAAACAAATTAGTGTTATTATAGTTCACAAATTTATGGAAGGATGTTTGGTGGTTATGAAGATTATTAACTTTATTAATGATGTATATAAGAAAATTGTAAATAAGATTAATGAATTTTTATATGGAAGATTTACAAAGTATATAGTTGATTATAAACCTGAGGGTGAGAATTTAAGAATAATGACTAATTTTGGTGATTCAAGAATTGTAAAAAATACACCAGAAAATCAGGCTAAATTGAATAAAATAGTTATTAAGAGTAAACTTGATATCGCCAAAAGAATAGATGAATATGAAGCATCTAGTCAAGAAAGACTTACTGTCTTAGTAATCAATATTATGCTTTTAGGTATAACTGGTTTATTAGTACCTTTAACTTTCTTTATTGGTAGTTATATCATATTTATGTTATCTATCTTCTTATTTTCTTTTTTATCACTAGCAGTTTCTGTAATTATGGTAGACTATTATGTTTTAGTTGAAGAAATAAGAAGTTTAAAGAATATAACTGGATATAAAAAAGATAATGAATTTAATTTGCCAAGATTAAAAGATTTAAGAAATGAAATAAAGTAATTATGCTTTATTTTTTTATGTTATAATTTTTAGTAGGTGAAGAGTGTTGAAAAAGAAATTAATTGTAATTGTTACTCTGTTATTGATTAGTTTAATTAGTGTTATTTTATTTAATCATGAATATTGTTCTTTGCCTGATGATACTGATTTACTTGGTAGACAAAGTAAAGTTGATGATGAAATAAAGAGCATTAGTAATAATGGAGAGTATTCAATAAACAATCCTAAAATAATGGTGAATCCTTATTTTATAAGTCCTTTAACCGCTCTTATTATTTTTTCTTCTCAAAGTAATATTAATATTTCTGTTTATATAAATGATAACTTCTATAAAGAAATAAAGGGGAAAAACTTTATTATACCTATAGTTTATTTACTAGAAGACTATAATAACAAAATAGATTTAGTGTTGGATGATCAAAAGTATACATACTTTATTAAAACAGATAATATAAGTGGGGAAAGAATAGAGGTAATAAAGAAAAATGATTTTAATATTTTAGCGTCGTCTACAAAGATGAAGAACTTTTTAATGAACGGCGATGGTGAGTTAATTTGGTATTTAGATTTAGATACACAAGGACTCATTGAAAATATAAGTGGTGATACATTTTTAATTGGAACGGAAGAAAGCGTTTTAAATGGAAATGTTTCTTTATTTACTGGTATATATGAGGTAGATTACTTAGGTAAAATTAGAAAAAGGATTGATACAACTTATGGATATCATCATGAAATAAAATATCTTGGAAATAATAATGCTTTAGTTTTGGGAAGCGATAGATACCCTATGGACACTATTTATGAACTAGACATTCAAACAGGTGAAGTTTTAAAAAATATAAATATAATTGACTTATTAAGTAGTGGTCATGATGAGTTATACGAATACCTTTCTAATTTGGAATATGGGCTAGAAGCAAATTCGATTGATTATCTTAATGGAAATATTTTAATTTCATTAAGAAATATAAATACGATATTGGAGTTTTCTTATGATAATGAAAAAATCAACTATGTTATTACAAATGATAAATTGGTAAAGAAATATTTATCTAAGTATATAATAGATGCAGATATCTCACTTAGGGGTGAGCATGATGCTAAGTATATAAGTGATGATACAATTAGTTTATATAATAATGGGTATGATCATGCAACCAATAAATCTACCTATGCTGAAGGGATAGTGTTAAAAATTGGCTCAAAGATTAAAATAATTGACAGGTATCAAGATGAAAATAAATACTCTTATGCTTTTGGTAGTATGGATAAGTCTGACTCAGAAACTATAGTTAACTATCCTTATATGTATGAAGGTAAAGTGGATAATAAATTTTTGTATGATGAGTATTATACTAATTTAGTTATTTATGATAATAATCTAGTTAAATCTAAATTTAAAATAAATGATAATTTATATCGTGCTTTAAAATATGATATAAATATGTCTGGTAATTATGAAGTACAAGATTTTAAATATTTAGGTGGTTCACTAAAATGCGAAAATATAAAAATAAAAGAATATGATGCTTTTTTAGATGAGGTTAAATTAACAAATAATTCAATTGAACTTATGATTGATACTAGTAATAAAGATATTGAAATAATCTTTAAAGGAAAAGATACATACACTTTAAAGTATTTAAATACTTTAACTTACTTTTCTCTTGATGAGGGAGTTTATCAAATCTATATTAAAATAAATGATAAGTATTATAAATATTCTGATACATTTAAAATTTCTTAGAAATCTTTGACAAAAGTATACTAAATATAATATAATAACCCCTCGAGATGAGGGGTATTTTTTATGGAAAAATATGTTGCTAAATTAGATGATTATTTTAAAAATTATATAGATGAGCTAAGAGATAAATTTATTAAGTTTAATATTGATTTAAAGAAGGGTAAAATTACTGAAGATGAATATAATACTGCAGCAAGTAAAATACATTATTTTAATAAACTAGCAACTAATATTAAATACTTCTTTAATGATAATTGTGAAGATATTTTAGGATACTTTTATGAACTTAGTTGTCATTTAGTTCCTCCAATGTTTACAAGTAAGGAAGCTTACCAGATACTTAAGTTTGCAATAGAGAAAAGTTACAGGAATGCAGAGTCAACACCAAATGAACTTCCTGCACTTGAAAAAGTACAAGCATTTAAATTTAAATCTTTAAGTGAGCGCAGTGTTATTGCATTAATTAATAGTGGTAGATTTAATTCTATAATTGATGGTAGTGCAAAAGATGTTACTTTACCAGAGAAAGTATTTTTAAAAGAGTTTAATGAAAATTATGATAAGTTTAAGATATCACTAGTTGATTATAAGAAAAAAATAAATAATGCCTATAATTTACTTGATAAATTTGATTCTTATAAGGAATTAGAGCAAGCTTTTAGAGAGTTAGGGGTTTCTGTTGAGTGTGTAAGATATATCGATGAACACATTAAGCATAGATTGAATAGAAAAAATAAAAAGGATGGTAATATGAAAATAGTAGATAAATTTTTAATAACATTAAAAGATGTAAAAGAGGCAGTTTTAGAAGAAGAAAAGAGCTGTACATTGAAAAAGATTATGGAAACTGATCATAGATCAGTATTTGAAGTTGAAGATATAGGTTTAGTTAATGAAGCAACTGGAGCATATGCAACAGATGAAATCGATGAAATTACTAAGTATTTTTCTTTTCAAGATGATGAATATGTAGAGAAAAAAATATTTTTTAGAGATTTTCTTAGGGTTACAACTTATCTTGATAAAAGTTTTGGTTTTACTCCAAAAGAAGCATTCCAACTTATATCACTTTTAACGGAAAGAAATCATGCAGTAGCAGCACTATCAGATGCAAGAACTGTTTTTGATCATGAAGCTTTAAGAAGAATTAAATTCGAGACTATTACTCAAGCAGAGATAGAACATATTTTTAAAACTCCAAAATTATTAGAAAAGTTTTATTCAGAAGATAATTTAAGTGAAAAAGAAAAAGAGCAAAGAGATGAAATAGAAGCACACATGGATGAGTTTATACAAGACTATACAGAATTTTGCAATGTTAATGATGCTTTCTATTTAGGGTTTGTTAAGATATTCCCTAATATCAATTTAGAGGATATAATTAATGCGATTAATAATTTAAGTAAGTTAGAGGTTAAACAATCTATAATTGATTCATTAAAAGGATATTTTTTGAGTGTTTTTAGAAATAGCATGCAAAGAAATAATGAAGTTTATGATATGGATTTAAATGATACATATTTATCCATGCTTATAGAAGATGAGGATGAAAGAAAAGAAATAATTGAAGAAATGGAAAGACATAATAATCTTGTTAGTAGAAGAATAGAACAAGAAATTGAGTCTTTGAGTAAGGCTCAAGATAAAACATCAAACGTTCAAAAGAAAGACAAAATAGTTTATTTAACTGAAAAAGATGTTAGAGATTTAAAAAAATATGTTAGACAGTTTTTAGATATGTATCATGTAAGAATTGTTGCTATGCCAAATTATCAAGAATTAATTCAATGCATTAATAATCTTGAAAAGTTAGAAGAAGACAATTTTGCTATTGCTAGAATTATTAGTCTAGTAGTTAATAGATTATTAAATAGTGGTGTACCTGATAGTGAAGGTAATGTAGAGATTTATGATGATTATTTAAGTAGTTATGATGAATTAATTACATTAGTAAGTTACTTAATTAAGTATAAGGTTGATCGTAATCATATAGATTCTATTATTAGAAACTTCAAACATTTAAAAAAGGAAAGTAATGATATAGTTACATTTATGAAAGATAGTCTTGATGAAATAAAATTATATGATGCTGAGTTGGGAAGTGATATTGAAAGTTTACTTGAAGAACTTGATGTATCAACTGAAGAAGATTATAATGCAGTAATCAGTCTTTTAGAAGAATGCAGGTTAAGTGTAAGAAAGTATTTTATGAAAACAGACTATGAATATAACTTAGCTTTAAAAAATTTAGGTAGATAATCTACCTTTTTTTATGTTATAATTTTTTTAAGGTGATATTATGAATAATAAGAAGACATTGATAATAGGAGTTGTATTAATAATTATTGCAAGTATTTGTTGCGTTTTATATTCTAAAAAGGATGAACAAAAAGTAACTTTTAAAGAAACAACGGCAATTAAGGAAAAATATGAAGCATTAAATGGTACTGTGCGTGAAAGTGATAAAGCAACATATGGAAGTGTTTTAATAGATGATACTATTGAAATAGATGAAGTATCTGCAAAAGAAGCAGTAGATTTTATAAAAAATGAATCAGGTATTTTATTTATTGGTGCTCCTTGGTGTCCATGGTGTAGGAACGCCTTACCTGTTTTAATGGAAGTTGCTCGTGATAATAATGTAGTTATAAAATATTTAGATATAACTGATATTCGTAATGTCTATGCTATAAAGGATGAAAAATTAGTAAAAACTCAGGAAGAAAAAGAAGGATACTATGATTTACTAGATGCTTTAGATGAGGTTTTAGGGGAGGATACCTATAAGTTAAAGAGTGATTCTGGTAAAACTTTTGATACAAAAGAGAAAAGAATTTATATGCCATCGGCTATAGCTATTAAGAATGGTAAAATTGAAGGAACACATGTTAGTACAGTTAAATTAAATGATAATCAAACAAAATATGATAAATTGGAGAAAAGTCAAGTAACAGAACTTAAAAACATTTATCAAGATTTAATTAATAAAACTAAGGGATTAGATGTATGCTCAAGTGAGACAATGTGTGACTAAGTTTATTAGAAAAGGGTATGAGTATGAAGAGATTTTATAACAATCGAGTTTTAACAACATATTTTATTATTCAACCAATAATTGATATTATTACAGGACTTATGAAATTCTATTTTGATATTCCTGTGTCACTTGCAATGATAGTTAGATTTATGTTTATAATTTACTGTGGTATTTATTTACTTGCTAGTAAAAATAAGAAAGTATATATATTCTTTCTTATATGGGGAGTTTATTCGATTATAAATATTACAGGTAACTTTATAATAAAGGATAATTTTAGTATATTGCATCAAGGCTATAATTTGTTTAGAATGCTTTATTTTCAAGTGGTTTTATTGTTCTTTTATCTTTATATGAAAAAACACAAGAGTATAGATGGAAGTGCATTCACTAAAATGGGTTTTATTGTAGGAGCATCTTTAATTGTCTCTTTAGTTACTAAGACTTCTTTTTGTTCATATGATGAATTTGAAAATTGTTTACCTAAGGGATATTTAGGATACTTTTTCTCGGCTAATGAGTATGGTTCAATTTTGATTGCACTTTTAGGATATCAAATGATTGAATTCATTAGAAAAAGAAAATTAATAAATTTAATCGTTGTTTCTATGCTTGTATTATTCTTGAGTTTACTTGGAACTAAGACAAGTATAATTGGACTTTTTGGGCTTATTCTTGGGTATGTAATTTACTATTTAGTAACTGCTATATTTATGTGTCCTGAAAAAAGAGACTATAGGGGAGCTGTTGTAGTTTTATTTATGCTAATATTACTTGTTGGTGTAAATATAAGAAGGACTCCTGTTTATAATAACTTATATGATATATACTTTGGAAAAGTAGAAGAAAAGACTAATGAGAATCCAAAGATTACGGAAAGTGATTTAAAAAAGGAAGTTAATTCGTATTTGGTATTCAGTGGAAGAGATGACTTCGTTAAAGTTAATAAAGAAATTTATAGGGAAGCTCCGCTTTTTAATAAATTATTTGGCATAACAGATCAAGATAATTATTATAATCATGAGTTAGTTACACATATTAATGAAAGAGATTTTCATGATTTATATATGATTTATGGAATTGTTGGATTGATTGTTGAAATGCTTTTACCAGTTTCATTGTTTATTGGCTTTGTTAAGCATTTATTTAAAAACTTTAAAATTCTTTTAAAAGATGAAGTTATAATACTTGGAATAGTTATGGTTCTTCTTTTAATGGTTTCATATATGGCAGGACATTCTTTAATGCATCCAGCAGTAGCATTTTATATTGCATATGTTATGAGTGATTTAATAAAGAAAGTTCGTGTGAAATCATGAATATAGGTTTAGTAATTGTTAATTATAATGATTCAGATAATACAGTAAAATTAGTTAAAAGTGTATTGAAGTATAAATCTATTAAAAGAATTGTAGTAGTAGATAATAATTCTTATACAAGTGAAGTTAATAAATTAAAGAAAATAGATGATAAAAAAGTAACTATAATTTTAAATGATGGAAATTATGGATATGCTTATGCTTTAAATATTGGAGCAAAATATATTAATGAAACAGTAGATAATGCCATTATTTGTTTATCTAATACGGACATTTCTATCGGGAATGAAAATGTGCTTCTTAGTATGGCAAAATTAATTACAGATGATGTTAAATGCGTTATGCCAAAAGTTAAGGAAAATGGTGGATTTAAATATGGATGGCAATTAACTAGTCCATTTCAAGATTTAGTTGCTAATATTCCTTTAATTAATCGAGCATTTAGACGTGATATTATAAATTATCCTGATGACTATTTTAAAAAAAATAATTATGTAGATGTAATATATGGCTGCTTTTTTATGATAGAGGGTAGAACTTTAAAAGATATTGATTATTTTGATGATAAGACGTTCCTTTATTATGAAGAATATATTCTTGCACAAAAACTAAAAAAATACGGAAAAATGAGTGTAGTAGATACAAGTGTATATGTAGAACACAAACATAATGCTGTTATTGGAAGTAATGTTAATTTAAGAGATAAATATAAAATATATAAGAAAAGTCAACTTTATTATGAAAAGGCATATAATAAAGCTAATATAATAGAGATGATTCTGTTTAAATTATTTTATTTTATTAATTTAATTCCGTATGAAATTAAAAGAATTATAAAGAAGTAAATTTTTATACCAAATTTATTTCTTGTATTGTATAATAGTAAATAACACTTGAGGATATCAGTGTAATTGGAGGTTTTGATTATTATGAAGTATTTGATAACTGGGGGTTCAGGTCAAGTAGGATACGATGTAGTTCGTGAGTTAATTATACATGATAAAAGTGCAGAAATTGTAGCACCGAGTCATGCAGATATGGATATAACAAATAGGGAAGAAACAATTTGCTACATTAAGAATTTTCATCCAGATGTAATATTCCATTGTGCTGCTTATACAAATGTTGATAAAGCAGAAAGTGATGTTAAAAGTGCTTATGATATAAATGTAAATGGAACATCTAATATAACAGAAGCTGCAAGGGTAGTTGACGCTAAACTTATATATGTTAGTACAGATTATGTATATGATGGTACAAAGTGCGAACCATATAAGATGGATGATGAAGCAAAGCCAATTAATGTTTATGGGCAAACTAAACTTTTAGGAGAAGAAGTAGTTCGTGAATATCCTAAACATTTTATTGCGAGAACTTCATGGGTATTTGGTGCATCTGGTAATGGTAACTTTGTTAAAACAATGGTAAGGCTTTCAGAAAATCATGATAAGTTAAGAGTTGTAAGTGATCAAGTTGGAAGTCCGACTTATTCAAGAGATCTTGCTAAACTTTTAATTGAGATGAGTGAAAGTGAAGAGTATGGAACATATCCAGCTAATAATGAGGGATATACTTCATGGTGCGAGTTTGCTAAGTCTATTTTTGAAGAATATAAAAAAGATGTTAGTGTTGAAGGAATTACAACAGAAGAATATAACGCTGTTGCTCCAAGGCCATTAAACACTTGTCTTGATAAGAGTGCACTCGACAAAGCTGGATTTAAAAGGCTTCCTCATTGGAAAGATGCCTTAAAAGCTTATAAGATTGATAACGAGGAATATCAAAGATTAAAGGCTGAAAAGCAAAAGAATTTAAGAAAAGAGATGTAGTAGATGGAAAGTATTGAGTTTAGTAATGGTGCAAAAGCTTATGAAACCGAACTTAAAGGTTGTTATATAATAAATCCAAGATTCTTTGGTGATGAAAGAGGTTACTATGTAGCTGATTATATAAAAGAAGATATGGAAGAACTTGGATTTAGAGGAACTTATGAACATAAGGAAGAAAAAAGTAAAAAGAATGTTTTAAGAAGAATGGAACTTAATGTTGATAATACAGAGGGAAATAGAATTGTTAGAGCTGTAACAGGTGATGCTATCGATATTATTATTGATGCAAGAGAGGATTCACCTACATATGGGAAGTATACTTTAGTACATTTAACACCTTATAAAAAGAGTGATGAATTAAGTGGTAAAGAAGTTTTAGTGCCAGCTGGCTTTGTTCATGGAGTTCTTAGTCTAAAAGATGGAACACATGTACAAGAAACAAGAGAAAAGAAAGTAAGTAAAGATAAAGTATCTACATTTGATGAAGAAAAAATTACGGTTTTATTTAATAATGTTTTAACTGAACTTGGTGCAAACCTAGACGAAATCACGATTTGTAAAAATAAAGAGGTAAGTAAGAATGTTAAGACTATACCAACTGGACTTGAAGATTGTTATGTTGTTGAACCTAATTATGTTGTTGATGAAGGTGGATATCAAGTATGTGATTATCAAGATGAAGAAATGAAAAGATTAGGTTTTGAAAAAGTATATCAACACAGTGAAAGTAAAAGTGCAAAAAATGTTTTAAGAGGAATGCACTTTCAATTAGATCCAAAGTGTCAAGCTAAATTAGTACGTGTTGTTAAGGGAGAAGTAATAGATATTGTTGTTGATATCCGTGAAGGATCTCCAACATATGGTAAATCTTATGCGATACATTTAAAGCCATATGATCTAAGTGATCCAACAAGTGGAAGGCAATTATATGTTCCTCGTGGATTTGCTCATGGATTTATAAGTTTAACAGATGATGCTATCTTCCAATATTTTGTTGATAATTCATATGCTCCAGCATTAGAAGAAGGTATATTATGGAGTGGTGAAGAAACTCGTGCATTATTTGAAAGTATATTAGAAGAGCATAACATAAGACTTGAAGATTTAATAATAAGTGAAAAAGATCAGCATAGACTTGCTTTAAAAGATAAACCTAAGTATTTTAAATATAATGGTAAAAATAAACCTATAGAATATTCATTTGAAGTAGGAGTGTAAGGAATAGTCTTACACTTTTTTTCTTGTATAAGCAATAATAATAGAGGTTTTTATTGGGTAATCTTTGAATGTATGATATAATTTTATTTAGAAAGGTAATGTTAATATGTTCAATTTAGGAAATGCTAAAAGTAGTCAGTTATCGAAGAAAGAAGATTCTAATAAGTATTATGTTGAGGAATATGACTGTGATATGTCTAATGAAAACGATAGTCATGTTATAGTTATAAAGAATTCTTTGGGTGCAAGTAAGATTTTGGATGTTGGTTGTGGAGTAGGCTTTATCGGAAAAAAAATTAAAGAATTGTCGCCTTGCGATATTGATGGAATTGAAATTGATGAGGAAGCAGCAAGTTTAGCAAGAAAGACATATGATAGAGTTTTCACTTTTTCAATTGATTCAGAAAGTGCGGATAAAAGCGATTTTTTTAGAGAAACCAAAAAGTATGATGTTATTATTTTGGCTGATTTATTAGAACATATTGTAAATCCTGGAAATTTAGTCGCTGAGTTGCAAAAAAAGCTAAGCGATGACGGAAAGATAATTGTTAGTGTTCCTAATGTAGCTCATGTTGATGTAATTTCTAATTTAATTAATGGTAATTTTAATTACAATAAAACTGGAATCTTAGATTCTACGCATGTAAGGTTTTTTACAGAAAATTCATTTTATGATTTTATAAAAAATATTAATGAAAATTATAAATTAGAGTTAAGTGTAAAATGTGTTGCAAAAACATACGCTAAAGAAAATGATGTAGATGATGCTTTTTTATTTAGTGTTATGGACAAAGAAATGTATCTTTTTCAGAATATTTTTATTATTGAAAAAAAGGGTGGAAGAATTCCTAAAAAGAATAAAAATGATTTATATCATTCTCTTAATGATGAGTATTTAGAATTAAAAAATGAACATGATAAAAAAGAGGATGAGATTAGAAGTTTAAAAGCTAAAATTGAAAATTTAAATAATGATATTTTCAATCAAAAAAGTGAGATAGAAAATTTAAAGAAAGAATTGAATGGGGTTTATGATAGCAAGAGCTGGAAGGTAACTGCACCGTTACGTAAAATCAGCGAGAAAATGAATAATAAATAATAAGGAGTAAAACAGTATGAAAAAAGTCAGTATATTAATTCCCGTTTATAATGTAAAGCCAGAGAGATTTGAAAGAACCTTAGATTCATTGGTTAATCAAACATCACATGATTTTGAGGTTTGTATTTCTGATGGTGGAGAGAAAAATGTAAAAGAAATACTAAAAAAGTATGAAAACAAAATAGATATTAAATATAATAAATCTGAAAAGAAATTGGGTATTTCTGAAAATACAAATAATGCCTTAAAGTTAGCAACTGGAGACTTTATATCCTTTTTAGATCATGATGATCTTTTAGTTAATACAGCCATAGAAGATGTGCTAGAAGAATTTTCTAAAAATGATTATGAAGTTATTTATTCTGATGAACAAATTGTTTCTGAAAATGGCAACATACTTAATAGATTCTATAAGCCAGATTTTAGTATAGATTTATTATATTCACAGAATTATATTTGTCATTTTTTAGTTATTAAAAGAGAAATTGTTGATATTGTTGGTAGTTTTAATCCTAAGTTTGATGGGGCTCAAGATTATGATTATATTCTTAGAGTTATAGAAAAGACAAAAAAGGTTGGTCATATTCCTAAAATATTATATAGTTGGTTATCTACAGAAGAGTCTACGTCAACTAATAGTGATGCAAAACCTTATGCACAAGAAGCTGGATTAAATGCACTTGATTCTCATTTAAAAAGAGTTTATGGTAAAAATGTTCATGCTGAAGAAACGGATTATCTATTTGTTTACCAACCAATATTTAATAATTTAGATAATAAAAAGATTGATATTATTATTCCAATGAAAGATAAATGGACACTTACTCAAGAATGTGTTCATAGTATTATTGATAAAACTTCTTATAAAAATTACTATATAACTATAATTGATAATAATAGTGAAGATGAGATAACTAAAGCATGGCTAAAAGAGATTCCTGATTATGATAAAAGAATAAGAGTAATAGACGCAAACTTTGAATTTAATTGGTCTAAACTTCAAAATTTTGGAATTAATAACAGTGATGCTGATGTTTTTGTGTTCTTGAATAATGATACAGTAATTGTTGATCCTGATTGGCTTACTAAGTTAGCAACTAATGCCTTGAGAGATGAGATTGGTGTAGTTGGTCCATTACTTTGTTATGAAGATGGAACTATTCAACATGCTGGAGTTGTAATTGGATTATGTGGATATGCTGGACATGTATTTATGGGAATGAATACTAATCATGGTAATGTTAATTATGTATCTCCAATGGTATCTAGAAATGTACTTGCTGTAACTGGAGCTTGTATGGCTATATCAAGGACTACATTAGATAAAATAGGATACTTTAATGAGGACTTTATAATATGTGGAAGTGATGTGGAAATATGTATAAGGGCTTATGAAAAGGGACTACGTAATATTTATTTATCTACAACTAAAATAATTCACCTTGAGTCAAAGTCTCGTGATTCTTATATACCTTCAATAGATTTTAAGTTATCAAAGAAGTATTATAAGAAGTATTGGGAAATGGGAGATCCTTTCTATAATAAAAATTTGAATTATAACTGTACAATACCAACTCCTTTAGAATATGTAGAAGAAAGGGTTGAACAAACATCTAAGATAAAGAAAGTATTAAAGAAAAGTAAAATTCTTGTACATGGTTATAGATTTACTAAAAGAGTATTAAAAAAATGTCCATTATTTGTTAAAATATACAGAAAAATAAAACATATAGAGATAGTTCCAGCTGAAGTACCAGTTGTTGTTGATTTTACAATACCTGAGATAAAAAATATTAATCCTATTCCAACTACGATAAATAGTAAGTATAGAATTAATATTTTAATTCCATCATTAAATAAAGAAAAAGTATTTGGTGGAATAGCTACAGCTATGAAGTTCTTTGAACAATTTAATGATGCTGATTTTGCTAAAAGAATTATTGTAACAGATACAACTATGAAACCAGATGACTTGGATAATTATCAGGAATATAGTTTTATTGATAATAGTGAAAAAAGTGATATTGAGTTACAAGTAGTTAACATTCATGAAGATCCTAAATGTAATTTGTTAGTAGCTGAAAATGATATATTTATTGCTACAGGATGGTGGACCGCTTATAGTATAAAGTCGATTATTGAATGGCAAAAAGAACATTTTAAACAAAAGAAAATGAATTCTTTAATATATTTTATTCAAGATTACGAACCATTCTTTTATCCATGGTCAAGTAGACAATGTTCTGCTGAAAGTACATATAGAATGTCGATACCAACTATTGCTGTTTTTAACTCAAAGGAATTAATGGATTATTTTGATTTGAATAACTATAAGTTTTCTAAAAAGTATTATTTTGATCCAATTTTAAATGACGGACTTAGAAGTCATTTATTAAAAGATCCAGAAATAGATAGAGCAAAACAAATTATTGTTTATGGAAGACCAAGTGTATCAAGGAATGCTTTTGAAATAATAGAAGAAGCTCTTATGATAGTGTTCGAAAATAGGGATGATATAGATGAATGGGAGTTTATATCAATGGGAGAAGCTCACCCTGATGCTAAAATAACTGATACGGTTTCTTTAAAGTCCGTTGGTAAACTATCTTTGGATGAATACGCATATATGATGGAAGAATCTTATATTGGTATTTCTCTTATGGTTTCTCCTCATCCTAGTTATCCTCCATTAGAAATGTCTTCTTTTGGTGTTAAGACAATTACAAATAATTATGCCAATAAAGATATTAGTTATTTTAATGAAAATATTATTTCAGTTGAACATTGTGATGCTTTAAGCGTTGCAAAAGAGTTAGAAAAATTAGTTAATGATTACGATAAGAATGCAAAGAAATGTAAAAAGGTTATTAATGATAATTACGTAAATTCAAGAGAACAATTTACCTCAATAATTAGTAATATAAAAAAAGATATAGAAGAGGGAAACAAACATGAACAAAAAAAGTCAAAAGATTAAAAATGCTATTACGATAAAAAATCTTTATAAGAGTTTTAATGTTTTTTATGATAAACCAAGCACCTTAAAGGAAAGATTAGTTTTTTGGAATCATAAAAAGGCAGAGACAAGAACTGTACTTGAAGACATATCAATAGATATAAAGAAGGGCGAAACAGTTGCTTTAATAGGTGTTAATGGTTCTGGTAAATCAACACTCTTAAAACTAATGACTAAAATTATTTATCCTACCAAAGGAACTGTAGAAACTGATGGAAAGTTAACATCACTTTTGGAATTAGGAGCTGGATTTCATCAAGATTTTACAGGAAGAGAAAATATATATTTTAATGCATCCATTTTTGGATTAACAAAAAAAGAGATAGATAAAAGATTAGATGACATTATTGAATTTTCAGAATTACAAGAATTTATTGATAATCCAGTAAGAACTTATTCTAGCGGACAATATATGCGTTTAGCATTTTCGATTGCAATTAATGTAGATGCTGAGATTCTACTTATAGATGAAATATTAGCAGTAGGTGATCAACACTTTCAAGAAAAGTGTTATGCTAAATTAAAAGAACTAAGAGATAGCGATAAAACAATAGTAATTGTTTCGCATTCATTAGATGCTTTGAAACAGATATGTACAAGAGGTATCTGGATTAATAATGGTAAGGTTGAGATGGATGGAAAAATTGATGAGGTAATAGATAATTATCTTCTAAAATGTCAGTAGGAGGGAATATGAAACTATTTAAAGATTTATATGATTATAGAGAATTATTAAAGTCTAATGTCAAAAAAGAAATACGTGGAAAGTATAAGGGATCATTTTTAGGAATTCTTTGGTCTTTTGTAAGTCCTTTATTAATGACGCTTGTATATGCAATAGTTTTTCCTTTTTTGATGCGAGGTGCTGGATATGAGCATTATACTACTTTTTTAATTATTGGAATTCTTCCTTGGACATGGTTTACTACGAATATAGCTCAAGGTACTTTTACAATTATTGGCAATGCAGGTATTATAAAAAAGGTTTATTTCCCTAGAGAAATATTACCTGTATCAGTTGTAACAAGTGGTGTTGTAAATTTCATAATATCATGTGTTATTATGTTACTCTTTGTAATATTTAGTGGTATTGGATTTAGCATAAATATTTTATTTTTGCCGTTAGTTATATTAGCTCAGTATTTATTCACTTTAGGCATTATATTTATAACAAGTGCGATTAATGTTTATATAAGAGATTTGGAATATATAATAAATTTTTTAATTCAAATGTTATTTTATGCAACACCAATATTATATTCTGCTGACATGTTTGCGTCAGCTCCAAAATGGGTATCAACTTTAATTAATATTAACCCTATGGGAATTATTATTACTAGTTATCGTGATATTCTTTATTGGAAAAATCTTCCTCATCTAAATAGTCTTCTAGTAGTTATTTTGGGAAGTTTTATCCTTTGTATAATTGGTTTAGCAATTTTTAGAAAACTATCAAAAGGTTTTGCTGAGGAGGTATAACATGTCTGATTGTAAAAAAGACGATATACGAATAGATTTTATTGAATTAAATGGAATCAGAAATCCTCAAGTTGTTATTCAAGGAAAATCTTATATGGATTTTCCAACATTTAAACTTTATATGGATGGGGTGAATGTTGAGTATAAAGAGTTTCCTTTATCAGAACCTTCTTTGTTTTTGCTTAAAGCAACAATTAGAGCAAATACAAAAATAGTAACGCTTAGCTTAGTAGATGGAACTGAAGAAAAAGAAATTTTAAAAATCAGAAATACTTTGTTAAAAAGAATCGCACAAAAAATGAAAAAGATAACATTTTTATTTATAAAAAAGTGTGTATCTTTAATTAAAGTTATAAAAAGAGGTGTTAAATTTTTATGGCGTGAACATCACTTTCTTGTTCCACCAAGATTGTGGGGCAAATATGCCAAAAGAGTTATATATAGATTGAATAATCATTTTGATGAATATTATGATCCAATGAATGTAGGTGACTATAATAAATGGTTGGAAACATTTCACCAAGAATATGAAGTTAAAAAGCTAGATTATAATCCTCTTATATCTGTATTAATACCAGTTTATAATGTTGCCTCAAATTTATTATTAGAATGTGTTGATTCTGTTTTAAACCAAATTTATGAGAATTTTGAAATTTGTTTAGTAGATGATGCTTCAACAAATGAAGAAACAAAAAAAACATTAAAAGAATTAGAAAAAAAGGATAAGAGAATCCGAGTTAAGTATAGAGATAAAAATGGCCATATATCACAGACGACAAATGACGCATTAGAGATGGCAAAAGGGGAATTTATTGCTTTAGTTGATAATGATGACACTATTTCTAAATTTGCTTTATATGAGAATGCTTTATTATTAAATGAACATAAAGATGCTGATTTTATTTATAGTGACGAAGATAAAATTGACCCAAAAGGGAGATATTGTTATCCACATTTTAAACCAGATTATTCGCCAACTACTTTAATGAGTTTAAATTATATATGCCATTTTTCTGTAATAAGAAAAAGTATAGTAGAAAAAGTTGGAGGATTTGAAGTTGGCTTAGAAGGGGCTCAAGATCATGATTTATTCTTAAAGATTTCTGAAGTAACTGATAGAATATATCATATACCAAAGATTTTATATCATTGGAGAATGATAGAAACTTCAACTTCAATGAATATAAGTAATAAAGATTATGCCTCTGATAAAGGTAAAATTGCAATCGAAAATGCACTAAAACGCAGAAAGTTAAAGGGAACTGTTAAAAAAGATCCGCTAAGTACATATTATATTGTGGATTATGAGTTAGCTAAAGAGCCTCTCGTTTCAATTATAATTCCCACTAGAGATTTTGCAGAGACTTTAGAAATTTGTTTAAAGTCAGTTTATGATAAGACAGACTATAAGAATTTCGAAGTGATAGTAGTAAATAACAATAGTGAGAAAGAAGAAACTTTTAAATTATTTGATAAATATAAAAAAGAGCATAAGAACTTTAGAGTATTGGATGCAAATTTTGAGTTTAATTATTCTAAATTAAATAATATGGCAGTGGATATTAGTAAGGGAGAATTTATTTGCTTATTAAATAATGATACAGAAGTAATTTCTCCAGATTGGTTAAAAACTTTAGTAACGTACGCTTCTTTACCATATGCTGGAGCTGTTGGGCCAAAATTATTATTTCCTGATGATACTGTTCAGCATGCTGGGGTTATACTAGGACTTGGGGGAGTAGCTTCACATGCTTATTTGGGCAAATCAAAAGAAGATTTAGGTTTGTTTGGAAGACTTCGAGTTCCATATAATTATGGTGCTGTAACTGCTGCTTGTTTGGTTGTAAAAAAAGAAAAATATTTGAGTGTTGGTGGATTAGAAGAAGAACTTAAGGTTGCCTATAATGATGTTGACTTTAATATAAAACTTTTAAAGAAAGGGTATTATAATATTTGTACCCCACAAGTTATGTTACATCACTTTGAATCAAAGTCACGTGGACTTGATACAACAAGTGAGAAATATAAAAGATTTCAAAAAGAATCGAAATTTATGTACGATAAATGGAAAGACATTTTATTAAATGATCCATTTTATAACAAAAACTTTGCTATAAATTATTGGTTTGTTTTGGATAAAAAAAAGAAAAGATAATTCATTTTCATATGAATTATTTTTTTATACTCTATAAATTAATTGAATTGAATATGACTTAATGTTATAATTTTTATAAGGGTGAAGTAAAAATGAAAAGAGCATATAGATACGTAATTTATTTACTTATTCTTATTTCTATACTTATGTTTGTGAGTTTTTATAAATTTGAACGAGTTACTTTTCCTAAAAGAAATGATATATTAGCGGTTGATTTAATTCATAAAAAAGATAAGATTGTTCAAGATTTTAAAGTTGATGGTGATGATCTTTCCGACTTTGGTTTAAGATTTGCAACATATGGATTGACCAATATAAATGGAGAATTGCAGATTACTATAGAAGATTTGGATTCAAATAAAATTTTCGAAAAAAATGTTAAATTAGCAGATTTAATTGATAATAAATATTATTCATTAAATATTCCTAAGCAGCGTGATTCAAAGAATAAGAAATATAAACTTATTATTAATGTTTTAGATATTGATAAGAAGGCTAAAGTTGGATTGTATGGATTTACTGATGAATCTAGTGACAAACTAATTTTAAATGGTAAGTCTCAGGCAAAGACTATTGGTATAGCCTATAAATGTAAAAAGAGGAATAATAATTTGTATATTTATGAACTATTTGCTGTGTTATTTATGGTTTTAATCGAGAATTTTATTGCAAAAAAGGAGAAGTAATATGAAAATAGTAGATAAGACTAATCACTTGCCAATTGCTATAAAAATTGTAACTATGTTAATTGTTATTGCAGTTGTAGCATTAGTTAACTATATTTTTTATAATTATCAAATACTAAAATTGCCTAAAGATGAAAGAAAAATGTCATGTATAACTTTCGATGATGTTGCTAGTTCAAATTTTAAAAAAGATGACGAGTACTTAGTAAGCGATAAAGATAGTTCAAATATTGTTTTTGATATGAAATATTCTTATGTAAAAAATATTATTGTTGAGTATGAGTCGAATCATGATTTTGAAATTATCTTGAAATCAGAGAAAGCAAATGAATATGGAATTTATAAAAAATATGAAAAGAATGAAAAATGTTATAGTTCTTTTAATAAGTCTGCTTTTCCTTTTAATCAAAAGGTAGGGAAAGTTGATTTAACTTTTTCAAAAGAAGATGTGAAATTAAAAAATATCTTTATTGATAATACTGTTTTCTTTAATTGGAGAACTTTTATCTTTTGGGTAATTATAATTGAATTATTGCTATCATTATTTTTATTTAGTGACTTTTTCGTTTCAAAATTGCACGTTTTATCTTTTGTTTTATGTATGAGTTTTGGGTTGATAATGCTTATTTGTAGTCATAATACGACTTCGACAACCTTGGATGATGAAACGCATTATAGTTATTATAATTCACTTTCGGTAAAAAAAGATTATTCCACAACAGATTTATATATGGAAAATGTGCTAATGCCATTTGGTAATCAAGATACTGAGGTTGAAATACAAGCTTATCAAGATTTTTTAAATAATTCTTCTATTCAGTTCTTAAAAGATGAGGATGAATTTAATAGAAGATCAATAAACTATAACTTGTTGGAGCCAAATATGATTAATTATTTGCCCACATCAATTCTTTTAAAAGTTTTGTCATTGTTTAATATGAAATATACTACAAAATTAATTATTGCAAGATTAATTAAATTAATTTTCTACTCATTAATTATTGCATTATCAGTACGAATAATACCTATATTTAAACCATTAACTTTGTTAATAGGTATTATTCCTCAAAGTTTGTTTCTTGCAACTAACTTTAGTTACGATCCTGTTGTTAATATGTTTTTAATACTAGCGTTTTCTATTTTTATAAAAGAGTATCATGAAAAGAATAAGAAACTTTCGCTAAAAAGCGCATTGATTTTTTCGGTTTCTGCTTTGTTTGGCATACTTCCAAAGGCTGTTTATGCTCCAGTTATATTGATTGCTTTATTGCTTCCAAAAGAAAAATTCAAAAATGTAAAACAAAGATTGTTGTTTAAAGGGACTATAATTGGATTGTTCGTAGCTTGTATGTTGACTTTTATTCTTCCGCTACTTGCTGATCCGTCTTCTAGAAATGATTATAGAGGTGGTAATACATCTGCAGTTGAACAGGTAAGATTGATTGTTAGAAATCCAGTATCTTTTATAACGATTTTTTGGCGAGAAGCTGTTTTACAAACGCCAAATAGACTTGTTGCTCCTGAAACCATTGGAACTTTATCGTATTATGGCTCGATGAGTTCTGATACTTCATATTTGTTGATTTGGTTAGCGATTATATTAGCTGCTATTGGTGAAAATAAGAAGGGAAAGATTTCTTTTTTGCGTAGAGTTATATTATTATTGATTATTGCTGTAACCATGTGTTTTATTTGGGGATCGATGTATCTTGGTTTTACTCCTGTAGGAGAGAATGTTATTAATGGTGTTCAATTTAGATATTTCTTACCTTTCTATTTGCCACTTATATATATATTGATGGGAGATTCTATAAAAAGTAATATAAATCAAAAGAGCCTAGTTTTGATGGTTGTCGTTATGTTTGCACTTGCTTATACTATTTCAATATATAATATAGTTATTCTTAGGTATTTTTTGTAATTTAGGAGGTTTAGTATGAAAAAAAATAATGATAAAGTGTTATTTGTAATACCTGCATATAATGAAGCAGAAAACATTGAAAAAGTATTAAAGGAATTGAAAAAAGATGCTCCATTTGCTGATGTACTTGTTATAAATGATTGCTCTAAAGACAATACTGAAGAAATTGTTAGAAAGAACAATGTAAAATGTATAAGTAATATATTTAATATGCGTTATGCTATGGCTGTTCAAACCGGAATAAAATATGCTTATGAAAATGATTATGACTATGTTATTCAGTTTGATGCAGATGGACAACATATTGCAAAAGAAGCTGTTAAATTATTAGATACTATTAAAGAAACTAATTCTGATATTGTTATTGGATCTAGATATTTAAAAGACATGGGGTATCCTTGTCCTTTTATGAGAAGATTTGGAACTAAGATATTTGAAATATTAATTAAATTAATTTGCCATCAGAAAATTGCTGATTCACTTTCTGGTTTTCAGTGTTTAAATAAATCTGTTATTGAATATTATTCTAAAATGGGCAATTATCCAGAATTCCCTGATGCTAATTTAGTTATTGAAATGTTAAGGGCTGGGTATAAAATAACTGAGGTTCCTGTTAAAATGCGTTTGCGTGAAAATGGTGAGTCAATGCATGGGGGGATTATTAAACCAGCTCAGTATATGATAAATATGTTTTATACAATAATATTTATACTTATTCAAACTCCAATAAAAAAAGGAGGTAACAAGTAATGAAAAAAATATATTTTATAATAATTGCAGTATTTGCATTTATATATATTATTTATGAAGTTAGACAGAGAAAATTTTCTATAAAGGAAAGTTTCTGGTGGGTAGTAGCTTCAATTGTGATGCTTTTCCTAGCAATATTCCCATATTCAATTGATTGGATTGCTAAAAAATTTAATGTGTCATATGGACCATCTTTGTTGTTTGTTTTTTGTATTATATTTTTGATTTTTATTAATTTTAGAAATAGTAAGAAGATTGCTGAACAACAAGAAAAAATAATTGAACTTGCACAGCAGGTAGCAATTTTAAAAGAAAAGAATAGGAGATAGTATGAAAAAGTATGATTATGTAATTGTTGGAGCAGGATTA
>CAYWFZ010000018.1:0-27553 GCA_964458035.1 uncultured Muribaculaceae bacterium
AATATAAAAACACTCTTATTGAACTTGAAAGAAGTAAAAATTTAATTATAAGTGGTTCAATTCTTGCTGAATTAAATAAAGTTGAATCTCTTATTAATAATAAAGACTTGGAAGAAAAATATAATTATTGGAAAAGTTTATTTAAAATTATTAAAGATACAGAAGTTGTAAGTATTACTGATGAACTTATTAGTGCAGAAGAACTACTTGAAGGACGTAATTATGCTCAAGTAAAAGAAATGTTAGGACGTATTGAATTTGATATATATATATCTAAAAGTCGTGCACAAAGATTACTTGAAGATATTAAAGAAATAACTTTATCTGAACAAAAGAATCGTGAAATAGTTACTAAATTAAAAGCTGATTATCGATCTTTATTCTTACAATATAATAATGGTAATAATAAAGATGATTATGCTTTGATTGAAACTCCGTTAGAACTACAATTTGAAAATATTGATAAGTTATTTTCGGCTTTTGAACTTGCTATGGAAGGTAATGTTTATTCAGAAGTAGGTAAGATAGTTAAAGCATTAGATGATTCAATAGGTAACTTAAAAGTTGTTATTGAAGAGGCTCCAAGTATAATTCTTATGGGTAAAAATTTAATACCAAATAGAATTAAAGAGATAACTAAGATATATGAAAATATGAAGAGTGAAGGCTATAACCTAAATTATTTGAATATTGAATATAATATAAGTGAATCAGAGAAAAAAGTAGCTGATGTATTTGATAGGTTAAATGTTTTAAACTTGGAAGATTCAATATTTGAACTTAGAACAATAATGGAGTATTTTGATTCTCTTTATAGTGATTTTGATAAAGAAAAAATTAGCAAGAAAATGTTTGATGAATACTTTAGAAGTGTAATTATCAAATGTAAGAAGTTAAAGAAAATTATAGGTAATTTATCAAATAAGATAGATGATATTAAATATAGCTATGATTTAACAGATGATGATGTTAAGATTATTGTTGAACTTAAGGGTGAAGTTCTAGAGTGTGAAAAAGGATATGAAAATATAGTTTCTTTATTTAGAGAAAAGGAAACTGCATATTCTAAATTAAATAAAGAGATGGAAGTTATTAATGCAAGACTTTTAAAATGTGAAGATAAACTTGATTATACTTTACGTAGTTTAGGCTCACTTAAGGAAGATGAAATACGTGCAAGAGAGCAATTAGATGAAATTAAATCTATTGTTAAACAAGCGAAGTCACATATGAATTCTTATAAACTACCTGTAGTTCCAAAAAATTATGAAGTAGAGCTTGAGGAAGCTAATGAAGCTATTAAGAATATGATAATTGAACTTGAAAGACAACCAATTAGCATTAAGACCTTAAATACGCGTGTTGATACGGCAAGAGACCTAGTTTTAAAAGTATATAATACATCTTTAGAAATAGTTAAAACAGCTTCAATGGCAGAGAATGCTATTGTATATGGTAATAGATATAGGCCTAATAATGCATCAATTGATGCTGGACTTACAAAGGCTGAAAGAGAATTCTTTAAAGGAAACTTTAAGAGTAGTCTTGAATATGCTATTAATTCAATTAATGTTATTGAACCTGGTATATATACAAGATTATTAGAAGCTTATAAAAATGAGTTTTAGGAGGATTTATGGTATATTTAGATTATTCGGCAACAACTCCTGTGCTTCCAGAAGTATTGGATAGTTATAATAAAGTAACTGAAGAATATTTTGGAAATCCTAATAGTTTACATAGCTTAGGTATTAAAAGTCATGAACTTTTGGATTCAGCAATTAATCAGATTGCTGAACTATTAAATATTAAGAGTAGTGAATTTGTGTTAACTTCTGGTGCAACAGAAGCAAATAATTTAGCAATTTTAGGGGTGTGTAATACATATCGCAGATATGGTAATAGAGTGGTTGTATCTAAAATGGAGCATCCAAGCATTTATGGTATATGCAAACATTTAGAAAAAATGGGATTTATAATTGATTATGTCGATGTAACTGAAGAGGGCGTAATTGACTTTGACGATTTAAAAAGAAAAGTTACTAGAGATACGATACTTGTAAGTGTTTGTGCTGTTAATTCAGAGACAGGTGCAAGACAACCTTTAAAGACAGTGAGACAAGTAATTAGAAAAAATAATGAGAATTGTATATTGCATTCTGATATGACTCAGGCAATTGGTAAAGTTAATATATCTGTACAGGATGCTGATTTAGCGACTATGAGTGGACATAAAATATATGGGCCTAAAGGTATTGGTTTATTATATAAGAACAGAAATCTAGTTTTAACTCCACTTATGTATGGTGCTCATGAAGGAGAGTTGCATCCTGGAACACCACCGCTTCCTTTAATTGTATCTTTTGCTAAAGCGCTAAGACTTTCTTTAAAAGATTTAAAGAAAAAAGAAGAAGTGGTTCGTAAGTATAATGAAAAAATAGTAGCACATTTAAGTGAATATAAAGGTGTGTTAATTAATTCAAGTAAATATTGTATACCACATATTTTAAATATTAGTTTGATGGATATTAAACCAGAAACATTTATTCATGCTCTTGAAAGTGATGAAGTATATGTTTCAAGTAATACAGCTTGCTCAAGTGGTGAAGCAAGTAAAGCTGTAATGAATATGTATAATGATGAAGTGCGTAGTAAGACAACTATAAGAATCAGCTTATCTTATCTAACACTTCCTAGTGAAATATCACAGTTTTTGGAGAGTTTTGATAAACATTATCAAGAACTTGCGAATTTAAAATAAATGTGATAATATTAATACAACTTAAATTGTTGATGTGGATTAGTAGCTAAAGCGTGAAGCTTAAGAGAGTTCATGGTAGGTGCGATATGAATAGACGGATGCTTAGTGAATGGACCATTGAGAGATTCCTTGAAGGTGAGTAGGGGAATACGGAACTCGACCGTTATCATGAGACATATATGATGGTATATGGATTAACTATTTAGGTGGCAAGACTTTTTCCTATATGGGAGAAGTCTTTTTATTTTAGAAAGAAGGAATTTTATGAAAACTATTTTAACAGGCTTAAGGCCAACGGGAAATTTACATTTAGGACATTATTTTGGAGCAGGAGTTAACTATGTCAAGTTACAAGATGATTATGATTTTTATTTAGAAATTGCCGATGTTCAAGGATTAACAGATAACTTTGATAATCCTGGTAAGGTTAGAAAAAATGTTAAAGAAATTACAACAGACCTTTTGTCTATCGGACTTGATCCAAAGAAGGTACATTTTTTTGTTCAATCAAGAATCCCAGAAATTGCTGAATTAACTGTTTTTTATTCTAATTTAGTAACTGTATCTAGATTACATAGAAATCCAACGGTAAAATCAGAAATCGCTCAAAAGAAAGAATTGTTTGGTGAATCAGGCGAATCAATTACTTATGGGTTTTTAGGGTATCCTGTAAGCCAAGCTGCTGATATAACATGCTTTGATGGTGAGTTAGTACCAGCTGGAGATGATCAAATGCCTTTAATTGAACAATGTCGTGAGATTGTAAGAAAGTTTAATTCTATTTATGGAGACACTTTAAAAGAACCAGAGATATTGCTTTCAGAAAATAAACGTATTAAAGGATTAGATGGCAATGAAAAGATGGGTAAAAGTTTAGGTAATGCAATTTATTTAGCAGATTCAGAAGAAGAAATATCAAGAAAAATAATGGGAGCTTTAACAGATACAAATAAGATAAGACGTGACGATCCAGCTGACCCAGATAAATGTATGGTAAGTTATTATCATAAACTAGTTAATACTGAAGAAAATATTAATAAAGTATGTTCGGAATGTAAAAAAGGAGAACGAGGATGCGTTCAATGCAAGAAAGAATTAATTGAAGCTATGAATAAATTCTTAGAACCTATTCGTGAGAGAAGAAAACTTTATGAAGAGCATCCTGAGTATGTCGATGAAATATTAGAAAATGGAACAAAAGAAGCTAAGAAAAAAGCCAGTGAACAAATGAAAAGAGTCAAAGAAGCTATGATGCTTAATTATGAAGATTAGGAAAATATGTATTAACATTCTTCTTTACATTAAATATAGATGTTAAATTTGTGATATTAAAATATATGTTATAATTAATATGAAAATTAACATAGTTTTATTTATTCTTATGAGTGAAATTAATATGTTGGAGGCATATATTATGAATAAAAATAGAATAGTATTAATTGTAATGTCGATTATAGTTTTTTCTACATTTTTAATATTTAATATATTTGAGTTTAATAAGAGTAAGGGAATTAGAAATAGTTCTATATCAACTACAACTAAAGTTCAAGAGAATATAAAAAAGGAAGATTTAATAGACGAAAAAATAACTGTTAATGGAATAGAAAGAGATATAAAGGTTTTAGAATTTGTAAGTCATTTGGGATTTAATATTCGTTATCAAGAAAAATTATTTACTTTATTTCGCTTATCAAATGGTGCAATAAAGATTTCTTTAAAGAGTGACGAAAATAATTATATATTAATTGAAAAACTTCAAGAAAATGATTATTATAAAGCCTATAGTGAACTTAAGGATAAAGAGTATGTTAAAGATAATTACTTGATTAATTATAAGTTTTTAAAAGGTAATATTTTAACATTTTTAAAAATAACTAAATCTATTAATATTAATACACAAGAATATAATGAAATAAATGCTAATCTTGATTATATGATAAGTAGTCTAATTTTAACTAGCTAATAGCTAGTTTTTCTTTATTTTTCTTTGATTTTAGACTATAATTGAAATTGTTAAGAAGAGGTGAAGAATATGACTGATAAAGAATTAGCCGATTTAATATTTCCAAATTTAACGAAGACGGTTGAAGATTATGAAGAAATGTATCCTGAAAGAAATTTACCAGAAGGAGCTCGTGTAACAAGATTTGCACCATCTCCAACAGGTTTTGTTCACATTGGAAATTTACTTCAAGCATTAACAGACTTCTTACTTGCTAGAACTTCTGATGGTGGAGTTTATTATTTAAGAAATGAAGATACTGATACTAAAAGAGAAGTGAATGAAGCCGTTAAGAAAATAATTGAAACACTTGAGTATGCAAATATTATGCCAGATGAATATGAAGCCGATGGTAAAGTAATTGGTAATTATGGACCTTATGTACAAAGTGAAAGAAAAGAGATATATCATGCATTTATAAAGCGCGCAATTGAAATGGGAAGAGCATATCCATGTTTTTGTTCTGCTGAAGAATTAGACGTAATGCGTAAGAAACAAGAAGCAAAAAAGGTTATGCCAGGATATTATGGTGCTTGGGCTAAATGCCGTGATTTGACAAATGAAGAAAGAGCAGAAAGAATAAAAAATGGGGAATCATTTGTTATAAGATTTAAGAGTATGGGTAACCCAATGCGTAAAGTAAAATATAATGATTTAGTTACAGGGGTAATTGAATTCCCTGAGAATAATAATGATATGGTTATTATGAAATCAAATGACTTTTTACCAACATATCATTTTGCTCATTTAGTAGATGATCATTTAATGCGTACTACTCATGTTGTAAGAGGGCAAGAATGGTTACCAAGTATACCTTTACATATTGAGTTATTTGAAGCTTTTGGTTATAAACAACCTGCATATATTCACAATTGTTTACTTTTAAAACAAGATGGTGATATAAGAAGAAAAATTAGTAAGAGAAAAGACCCTGAAGCTTTAATGTCTTATTATGTTGAAAAAGGTTATCCTAGTATATCTGTAATAGAATCTTTAATGACTATCTTAAATAGTAATTATGAAGAGTGGAGAGATAATAATCCTGATGCATCTTTTTTAGAGTTTCCTTTTAATCCAGCTAAGGTTGGAACTACAGGTGCTTTATATGATTTAGAAAAACTAGATAATATTTCTAAAAATATTATTTCTAAAATGACTAAAGATGAAGTATATGATGAACTTTCTAAATATGCATCTTCTTTTGATAAAGACTTCTATGAAATAATAACTAAGGATCCAGAATATACCAAAGATATTTTAAATATTGAAAGAGAACAAGAAAAACCTCGTAAAGATTTTGCTTGCTGGAGTGATGTTAAAAAGTCAATTTGGTATATGTATGATGAACTATATACGCCGGTTGAATTTGAATGGAAAAGTATAACTGATATAAATGAAATTAAGAGTATTGTTAATACTTATATTGATGAATATTATGATGAATCAGATGATAAGGATACTTGGTTTAACAAGGTAAAAGAGTTAACTGAAAAATTAGGGTATGCATCTAATATGAAAGATTATAAGAAAAATCCAGAAAATTATAAAGGAAGTGTAGCTGATATTTCAACTGTTATTAGAGTTGCAGTTACTAGTAGAAGTCAAACACCTGATCTTTATTGCATCTTAAAATTACTTGGTAAGACAAGAATAAAGAGTAGAATTAATAATTTATAAAAGATAGAGCAACTATAAAAGTTGCTTTTTCTTTACGTTTCTTTTTTCCTTTTTGTAAAGCGATGTTTTATTAATTAGTTATATAACTCTTATTATGGTATACTCAATATAGTAGGGAATTAGAAATAAGGTGTAGTGATGTATTGCAGTAAGTGTGGAAACAATTTAAATCAAGATGGTACATGTAGTTATTGTAGTAAAGTAACCACTATACCTAATAATAATTCAATGGACAAAAAACAAAGAAATATATTAATTGGAATGGCTTCTTTAGTTGTTGTCCTTTTTCTTGTTTTAGTAGTACAAAGCATATTAGGTGTGTCTGTATTAGATTCAGAAGATAATGGACCTAATACTCGAACTGTTATGATTTATATGGTTGGATCTAACTTAGAAAGTGATTCGGGAATAGCGACATCTGATTTAGATTCAATTGATCCATCATTGGTTGATTTAGATAATGTTAATGTATTACTTTATACAGGTGGAACAAAGAGATGGCATAATTTTGTATCTAATGAAGAAAATGCAATTTATGAACTAAGAAGAGATGGATTTGAAAAAGTTAAAACATATGAAAAATTAAATATGGGAGATAATGAGACTTTATCAGAATTTATTAATTATAGTTATGATAATTATAAAACGAAAAAATATGATTTAATATTTTATAATCATGGTGGCGCAATTGATGGTGCTATATATGATGACTTTTCTAATGATAACTTAAGTTTAAGTGAATTTAGAGAAGCGCTTTCTAATACACCCTTTAAGAAAAATAAAAAGTTAGAAACTGTTTTATTTAGAACATGTTTAAATGGTACTTTGGAAGTTGCAAGTATATTTGCTCCATTTGCTGATTATTTAGTTGCAAGTGAAGAAGTTACAAATGGTGCTAAAGGAACATCAGTTCTTGATTTTTTGAATAATATAAGTATTGATGATTCAACAGTTGATTATGGGAAAAAATATATAACTTCTTATGATAATCAAATGCAAAATATTTTCGTACCATTAGATCATCCGATGATGTATTCAATTATTGATTTAAGTAAAATAGAAAAATTAAATAAAGAACTTAATTCGTTTATCTCATCAATTGATTTAAATAAGAATTATTCTAATATTGTTAAACTGAGGGCTGGATTATTTCAATTTGGTTACTCTTATTATAATGATGGAACATATGACATGGTTGATTTGTATTCATTGGTTGACGGACTTCAAAAATATTCTGACAGTGATGTAACAAAGTTATTAAACTTAATTAATGAAGCTGTAGTTTATAATTGGTCATCTTCAGATGAATTTCATGGATTATCTATATATTTTCCTTATAGGGGATCAAAGCAAATACAAAATAAATGGTTAGATTCTTACAGTAGCTATAATATGCCAGGCAATTATAATAAATTTATAAATGATTTTAGTAGTTATAGCACATCTAAGAAGTCTTCATCTTTTGCTAATTTTTCAAATAAGAATTCTGTTAAGATAGAGAATAAAAATGAATTTTCACTTGAGTTAACCGATCAACAAAGAGAAGATTATGCCGATTCTATTTATATTTTATTTAACAAACAAGATAATGGAATGTATAAGGTTGCATACTCATCTGATAATGCTACGCTTGATGGGAATGTTTTAAGAACAAATATTTCAAATAATTTAATTAAAGTTGTTGATACAAGTACGAATGAAGATTCCTATTTAATGATAGTCGAGAGAATGAAGGATGGTAAAAGGTCAGTTACGACAAATGTTGTACTTACTGATGTAGAAAATACAGATCCATTTAAAATGACGGCTGCTAAAGCATTCTTTGAATTTAAGGAAGATGAAAAACCTTATGTATCATCATATATTCAACTAGAAAATGGAAAAGCTTCTGGAAGTGTAGTTGATGTTAGCACTTATCAATCTGTTGGGTTTATAGCATCTGATTATAAAATATTAGATGAAAACGGTAAATATACAGAAAATTGGGATAATGAAGGTGTTATTAAAGGAGTTGAATTAAAGCTTAAAGATGTAGCTTTTAAACGCGCAACTTTAGATGATAATGGTGAATACTATTGTGTATTTAAAATACAGGATATTTATGGAAATGAGTATTACTCTGATTTAATGCATTTGAATTAGGAAGGAAGATAATTATGAATTGTAAAAAATGTGGAAGTAATTTAGAAGTTGGAGCTGCTTTTTGCGGAACATGTGGCGCTCCTGTAAATGTAAATGAAGTAAGTGAGGGTGTATCAGTTAATAATAATGTAGAAACAACTTCATTAAATCAAAATGTTCCAGAGGTAAATGAAAACAAACCTTTAGAGGTATCAACTATGGATAATGGTGTACAAAGTGCTCAAGTAAGTGGGTCTACACCAATTGAAAGTGCTGTTTCAGTTAATGATACTCTTGGAAATCAATTTAATATAGAAGCCAGTGTTTCTTTAAATAATGATATGAAAGCCCCAAATGCAACTGTTCAAAACCCAGGAGTATTAAACAATAATTTAATTCAGGGTAATGCAGTTACAACAGAAGTTACTAAAGTAGAACCCCAAACTCCAGTAAACGCACAAGTTAATGCTACTCAAGAAGTTTCATCAGTACCTCAAAATAATCCAGGTAATGGAATAGATGCAAATGCAAGTGTTACTAGTCAAGCACCTCAAGTAAATGCAGCACCTCAAGTTAGTGCAACACCTCAAAATAATGTAGGGCAAGCAAATGGTGCAACTTTAAATCAGGCAAATGCTATTCCTTCACAACCTGCACAACAACCACAAATATCAGCTAATAATGGAGTTAATCCACAAGCTAAGAAAAATAAGACACCTTTCTTTATAGCTGCAGGTGGAATGGGAGCAGTAATGGTTTTACTTATCTGTTTAATAGCGTCTGGTGGTATAAAACTTAATTTCACAGTATCTAAGGGTGGAGAAAAACAAACTAGTGACAATCAAACTATAAGCCAAGAAAAGAAAGATGAAGAAAGAAAAACTGAAAAAAATACGACAACAACTACAGAAAGGACAACGGAGAGAACAACAGTTAATCCTGTTTCTAATTCTGGTACGTATTTAGATTTTAGAGATATGTCCGTATATATCCCTGATACATTCGAATCGGATTTTGATAAAGAAGATAAGGTATTTCAATTATATAGTAATGCTAAAACACAAATGTTATCTATGCAAATATATGTAAACAAATTTGATGAAATTCTTCCAGAAATGAGTGTTTATAAAGATTCAGCATTAGATGGTGGTGCAAGAATTGTTTCTGAGGGAACATCTACAAAGAATGGTTTAAAGTATTATTATCTTGCTGTTGCAGATGGACAATCAACTGCAGAAGTTGTTTTAATGGAAGTACCAAGTGTTGGATGTTTAATTGCTCAAATTTATACTGATTATGCTACAGAAAGTGCTTATTTAGATACTTTATATGAAATAGCATTTAAGACAAAATCCAATAGTAATTCATCTTCATTTGCACCAGATTCTAATAGCCCATTTGCTACTGAGTTTAAAAAGTTTAAAGAAATGACTCATACATTTGAATAAGTGACTTTACAAATTAAAAAGATAAAAGAATAATCTTTTATCTTTTTCTATGATATAATTTTTATACTAAGGTGGAGATTCTATGGCCTGTCAAAAGTGTGGTAGTATAATTCAAGATGGTTTATCTATTTGTCCTGTATGTGGTGCTGATCTAACTATACAAAGTAATTATATAAAAAATAATAGTGAGCAAAGTGTTCAAACATACTCTAATAGCGTTAATAATACCGTTTCTGAACAAGCAATAATTTCAGAGAAAAAGAGAAATGTAGTTTTAAGTGTCGTTATAATTTTTTTATCTATTATTGCAATATTAGGTGTTTTAATTGTGACTGGCACTCTTAACTTTGGTAAGTTTAATGATGATGGTAATGAAAAAGATATAAAAACTGTTAATGAAGAAAAAAAGACTTCTTCATCAACAACTAAGAAAACTACTAATTCAACTACTAAAGTGGAGGATACAGTTAATGTAGGAGAAAATGTATCTATTCACGGAATAACTTTTACTATACCAAATGGTTTTACATTTGAACCTGCTAAGCTAAGCGATGAAGAAAAAATAAAATATGATTATTATTTAATACGAAAAGAAGCTGATGCTTTAATTAGTCTCGGATTTATATTGAGTAATATATCTTATGAAGAAGTACTTTCTAATGTAATAGCCGACTATGAATATGACAGTGGAGACGAGGTATCCTCTGATGGGGAAGTAAAAACATATAATAATTATAATTATTATAAAATAATACGTAAAGAAAAATTAGCAAGAGGTAAATATAAGGAACATACGATAGTTCTTATAAAGGTAGATGAAGGTGTGTATTTACGTGCGTATCTTTATGAACCAGATACTTTTGGTGAACAAAATTATTTACAGATTTTAACAAAGTTTATAGGTTCAAAAAAATAATAAACTATTGAATAGTTTTCTACAAATCATCCCATTTATATGGTAAAGGGATGATTTTTTATGTCAAAATATAAGGTAAATATTACGGGATTAGATACATCTAAGCTCAAGGTTTTAAAAAAGCAAGAAATGGATGAACTTATGAGTAGATTTAAAGGAGGAGACCTTTCAGCTAAAACGGAGATTATTAATGGTAATTTAAAGCTTGTTTTATCTATTATAAATAAATATAATAATGGAAAAAATGATATGAATGATCTTTTTCAAATTGGATGTGTTGGGTTAATTAAGGCTGTTGATAATTTTGATGATTCATATGGTGTTATGTTTTCCACTTATGCTGTTCCTTTAATATTGGGTGAAGTTAAAAGATATATTAGAGACTCAACTTGTATTAGAGTCACTAGAAGTGTAAGAGATAGAGCAATACAAATTATGAAGTTTAAAGATGAATATATGGCATTACATGGAGTTGAACCTAAAGAAAAAGATATAATTGAGAGCTTAGGAATAACTGAGTATGAACTTGCAAATGCAATGGATTCATTAAAAGAACCAGTTAGTATATATGAACCTATCTATAATGATGGAGGAGATACAATATATCTTTTAGATCAATTAGCTGATAAAAATGAAATTGAAGATAAAAAAGATGATTTAATTCTTCTAAGAAAAGCTTTAACAAAACTTAGAACTAGGGAAAGGGAAATATTAATTGACCGTTATATTGTTGGAAAAACCCAGATGGAGCTTGCAAGTGAGATGGGTGTAAGCCAAGCTCAAATATCGAGGATTGAAAAAACTGCCATTAGTAATGTGAAAAAGTTAATACGCTAGTAAAAGTACTTTTTTTATAGTTACCTAATAAAATTAAGTAGGTGAAAGTATGCGTATAAGTGATTTACAATCAAAAGATGTTATTAATCAAGGAGATGGTAGAAATATTGGTAGAATAATTGATATGGATATATTAGAAGATGGAACTATCAATTATTTTATTGTTGAACCAAAGAAAATTATAAAAAAACTAAATATATATAACAGTGAAACTAATATAAGTATGAAGCAGATTGTTAAAATAGGAGAAGATGTAATACTTGTAGATTTAAGGTAAATAAGATATAATTTAGGTGGTGTTAATTATGAATAAAAAAATTGTAATAATATCAACAATTTTATTAATTATAGATCAAATAACTAAATCTCTTATAGAGTTAAGTGATGTACATATATCAATTATAACGAATTTCTTTAGAATCAATTATTATGAGAATACGGGAGCTGCTTTTAGTATTTTAGAAGGGCGCGTACCAATACTTATACTAATTTCTGTTATTATGTTAGTGATGATATATAGTATGACTTTTTCGTATGATGAGAGTAAACTTTCAAATATTGCATTTGGGTTATTATTTGGTGGAGTTTTTGGGAATTTAATTGATCGTGTATTTTGTGGATTTGTAAGAGATTTTATAGATTTTAAAATATTTGGTTATAATTTTCCTGTTTTTAATTTTGCTGATGTATTTATAGTATTAGGAGTGATTCTGCTTCTTATAGTTACAATAAAAGGAGAAAAGAAACATGGTAGTGGAAGTATTAGAAGAAGAAAACTTAAGAATAGATAAGTATTTAGTTAATTATTTAGATTATTCGAGAAGTTTAATAGCTAAAATGATAGACGATGAATTTATTTTAGTTAATGGAAATAAAGTTAAAGCTAATTACGTTGTTAGAAAAGGCGATAAGATAAGTATTAAAGATGGTTATATATTAGACACTGATATTGAGCCTGAAGATATACCTATTAATATTCTTTATGAAGATGATGATTTAATTATAATTAATAAAGAAAGTGGAATGGTGGTTCATCCAGGAAGTGGAAATGTAAGTGGTACATTAGTTAATGCACTTATGCACCATACTAATAACTTATCAGATATAAATGGGGATGTACGACCAGGGATTGTTCACAGAATAGATAAAGATACATCGGGACTTATGGTAGTTGCTAAGAATAATAAGACACATGAGATACTTTCGGATATGCTTAGTAGACATGAGATAAAAAGAGAGTATATAGCACTTTTAAAGGGCGAATTTATGCATGACACAGCAACAATTGATGCACCTATTGGAAGAGATAAGATAGATAGAAAAAAGATGGCTGTTACTAGTGATAATTCAAAAAGTGCTATTACACATTTAACTGTTATTGAAAGATATAAGGGGTATACTTTAGTAAGACTTGCTCTTGAAACAGGTAGAACCCATCAAATCAGGGTGCATATGGCTTATATTGGCTATCCAATTTACAATGATCCAGTGTATTCAGGTGGGTCGTGTACAGAGTTTGGGCAGTTCTTGCATTCAGCAAGCATTGATTTTACACATCCAATACTTAAGAAAAACATGCATTTTGAGGCAGAATTGCCAATAACTTTCAAGAATTTTATAGATACTCTAGAAAAGAAATAGAAAATGTGCAATAATACTAATGAACAAAGAAAGGGAAGTGTATTATGTCTACTTTAAGAATGTCAAACATGGATGAAATAACTATGCGTCTAGTACATTATTTTGTGACAAAAGAAAACTATCAACCTATAGTCGTTAATGGTCTTGAAAATGAAATATGGCTTGAAAATAGTGAAAAACATTATGAAGTAATAAGAATAAACTCAAATTATATTCATAATAATGAACAATTAGATTTTGATCTTTTTAAAGCTAAAACAATAATAAAACAGATAAAAAAGAAGATGTTATCAATTAAATGTACAACTTTAAATATTATGTTAAATGTTGGTGAGAATGTTTCTAATGTTGAATCTAAATATAAAAATATGGAAGTACTTAATTTAAATATAGATACATCTTTAGAAGATAATGATAAATTTACTAGTTTATTTCCTGAAATAAAGAATGATATAATCGATTCAAGTGATGATATGGACTTTTTCATTAATGTTACGCAAGATATTAATGAAACTACTGAAAAGAAAAATAAAATATTTGAAAAGATATTTAAAAAGAAAACAATTGTTGTTACATATCTTTTGATAGCAATTAATGTTTTAATGTATTTTCTTCAAGTTTCTGGTTTAATTGATACAATGTTCTATGCTACAAGTGGTGCAGCTATTAGAGCAAATAGATTATATGTAATTTTAACATCTGCATTCTTACATGCTGATATTATACATCTTGCATGTAATATGTATTCACTTTATATAGTTGGTACACAAATAGAGACAGTTTTAGGAAAAGTTAAATTTTTAATTGTGTATTTTATAAGTGCAATTACGGGTGCTTTATTAAGTGGTGTTTTGACCTCGGGCGCGTCGATTGGTGCAAGTGGAGCAATATTTGGTTTACTTGGAGCACTGCTATATTTTGGTTACCATTATAGATTGTATTTAGGTAATTTAATTACTAGTCAGATAATACCTGTAATTCTTTTAAATTTATTTTTAGGATTTATGATGCCTGGAATAGATAACTTTGGACATATAGGTGGATTAGTTGGTGGAGTACTTTCTGCTATGATTGTAGGAGTAGAAGGAAAAAGCGACAAGACTGATAAAATTAATGGTATAGTTATTCTTTCAATTTTAGTAGTATTCTTATTATATATGATATATAGATAATCGATTGATTATCTTTTTTGTTTGTTTGCTATAAATTCTCTTCTTTGCTATAATAATTCCCTAAAGAAGGGGATTATATGGCAAATGAACGAGTTGATTATTTTTCTTTTGCTAGTACAATTGACTTGCTTAAGGATAATGGTATTCAGGGAATTAGCATTAGAGATTTAGAACAAATTAAAACTAATAGAGTGAAACTTGATAAGAAGCTTAATATTTCTCTTGCTGAAATAATACTTAAGAACAATTGGTATATTTATAATGAAGAATATTATTATTATAAAAGGTTAGATAGTGCTTTTAGAATAATGAATGAGTTAATTGGTGTATATTTGTCTAAGTATATGATGGTTCCAACTGTTGAATATACGCTGGCACTTGATTTTGGCAAAATAGTTGGACTTTTGAGTAAGAACTTTAGAAAACTTAAAAAAAGATATTATTTGGCAACTTGTGTAAATTATAGATATTTAAAAAAATTTAGTGATTCTTTAAATGAACCGGTGGTTGATGAACTTAGAAAGAGCTTAGATCGATTAATAATGAAGGATTTTTACTCCTGCATGACTGATAGGATAAGAAATACACTTGTCAGTATGACAAGATTTAAAAGTGTTAATTTAGAACCATCTTTTGATTATGAATTATCATTTGTTGATGAAAAAGATAGTATATACCCTAAAATGGGTAAATGTGAAAGATGTGAATTTGATACTTATTTTAATCCCTTATTTTATACAGATGATGAAGATAAAAGTTATGGAGAGATAACTTATGATACATTAAAGGAAATGATGGTGTATGATGAATACCTAGTTTATCTCTTTGAAAGAATAATGGACTTTGATATAGCTAAAGCTATAAAATGTATAGAAGAAGAAAATGGAATAATAGTTGCAGATGATTTAAAAGATTATTATATTGATTTTGATAAAACGCGCAAGAGTGAGTTAAGTAAGAATTTAAGAAACTAAAAAAGAGTTATTTATAACTCTTTTTATAATTTACGATAAATACCAATAGCTTTTCCAAGAATAGCACAATTGTTTAGTATGATTGGAGCCATTGTGTCGTTTTCTGGTTGTAATCTAATATGATCTTTTTCTTTATAAAATGTTTTTAATGTTACTTCGCCTTCTTCAGTCATGGCTGCAACAATATCTCCATTTCTTGCAACACTTTGTTTTTGAATAATTACAATATCTTTATCATATATACCAACATTAATCATAGAATCTCCTGAGCATTTAAGAGTAAAAATAGACTCTTTTGCTGGAACTAAACTAGCTGGCAGAGTAAAGAACTCATTAGGATTTTCAATTGCTTCAATTGGATTACCACAAGATATTTTACCTAAAAGGGGAACTGACACAACTTCTTCTTTTTCTTTTGTAGGTAAGTATTCATTATCAACAAGTAATTCTATTGTTCTGAATTTAGAATTTTGTTTTCTAATGAATCCCTTTGCTTCAAGTTCTTTTAAGTGTGTGTGGGCAGTTGCAGGACTAGAAAGTCCCATTCCTGAGCATATTTCTCTTACTGATGGTGGGAATCCATGTGCTACCATGTATTTTTTTATAAATGTTAATGTTTCTTCTTGTTTTTTAGTTAAATTTTCTTTCATATGACTCCTCCTAATATAATAATAGCAAACAAGTGTACAAATGTCAAACAAATGTTTAATTTTATCAATATACGAACAAATGTATCTATTAGTGTTGATTTGACACAAATTAAATGGTAAATTAAGATTGTAGAAGGGAGATGGTAATATGATTAAATTCATCGATGAGTACAAAGGGGTGATTTTATTTATATTAGTATTTGTTCTAATGTTCAATATGTATACATCTAGAATTAAAGAACTTAATGAGTTAGAACAGACTAATATAGCTTTCTATGAAGATTAATCAAGTATTTACCTAAGAAATCTTTACGAATTAATTTTGTAGAGATTTTTATTTTGAACATCTTTATGCTATAATAAGTCGCATAAAAAAGAAGGGGTATTATGCAAAAACTTAAGATTGAGGATTTACTAGAATATTATCATTATAAGTCATTAAGAGATAATGATAAAAGAGCTTCTATTATATTAGAGGAGTTTCAAGATACAATAGGCGTTCGTTATGATTTTGTTTCAACTGATTCAGAACCTATAGCTTTAGAATACCAAACTATAAAACATATTTCAGAGCTTAATAGTTTGAGATATAAGTATGGAGCAGATTCACTTTATTATAAAATATTACATGAATTAATAAAATTATTTCATTATAATTTTATTATGGACATTAGAGAAGCTGTTACTAAAATTGGTAATTTTAAAGAAGGCACAAGTGATGCTGATTTAATTAAAGAAATACTTTTATCTCCTGTTATAGATGATATTTCTTCTAAGAGTGATTCGTTTAAAATATTTAGTGAAGAATATGGAACTTTTGAATTTATGCGTTTTAGTGAAGTATTTAAAGATAATGAACCTTTAATGAAATATATGAATGAAAATAAAACAGCTGGAAGATGCCATATGAATGTCGAAGCACTTTCTCAAATATTTCCTAACTTTTATACAATTACATCCTTACTAGATTCCTATTATGAAGGATACTATTATCACTCATATATGTATGATAAATCTGAGAATTCAGTGATTGATGCTAATAGTAAGATAGTATGTTCTAAAGATGATTATGATAGATTAATGAGTCCTCAAGAGATAATGCGTATAAAAAATTCAAGATTAAGTAAATACTTTAAAAAAATAGATAGATATTCAAGAAATACTTATGAAGGTAGTAATGTCTTTGGTGTTGCTTTGATGATGCAACTTAAAAAAATGAAAAGAAAAGACAGAAAGATACTTGCTAGAGAAATTAATAATTCTTAACTATACTTTTTATATCTTACGTGTTATAATCAGTTTGTTTTAAGGAAGTGAAATTATGAATTTACCAGATATGAAACAAGCTAAATCAAGAAATAAGGAAAGTGTAGAGTTTATTTATACTAATCCAATTAAGACAGATAAGTTTAGTGGAAAAAAGTATTTTATTAAGACTTATGGATGTCAGATGAATGTCCATGATTCAGAAGAAATCTGTGGCTTACTTGAAAATTTGGGATTTGAAGCAGTAGATTCAGAAACAAAAGCTGATGTTATTATTTTAAATACCTGTGCAATAAGAGAAAATGCTCATGATAAAGTATTTGGATTTTTAGGTAGATGTAAACATTTAAAGAGTGAGAATAAAGATTTAAAGATTATTTTATGTGGATGTATGGCACAAGAGAGAAGTGTAGTAGATGAAATACTAGAAAAACACAAGTATATTGATTTAGTATTTGGTACACATAATATTCATGAACTTCCTAACTACTTAATGAATTTAGGTGAGGGCTTAAATGTTGAAGTTAAAAGTAATGAAGGAAATGTCTTTGAAGTAGGAGAGTCTTTTAAAAGGGAATCTAAATATACGGCTTGGGTTAATATAATGTATGGGTGTGATAAATTCTGTACATATTGTATTGTTCCATATACAAGAGGAAAAGAAAGAAGTAGAAGAAGTAAAGATATTTTAAGAGAAGTAGCTTGTTTAAAAGAAAAAGGATATAAAGAAGTTACTTTACTTGGACAGAATGTTAATGCTTATGGAAGTGATTTAGAGGATGATCTAACTTTTGCTGAACTTTTAGATAAAGTAGCTGAATTAGGAATTGAACGTATTCGCTTTGTCACTTCTCATCCTTGGAATTTTACTGATGAAATGATTGATGTAATTGCTAAACATGAAAATATTATGCCGTATATTCATCTTCCTTTACAATCGGGATCTGATAGAATCTTAAGACTTATGGGAAGAAGATATACTAAAGATGAATACTTATCTCTTTTTAAGAAAATTAAAGAACGTATTAAAAATGCAGCTGTTACAACAGATATTATAGTAGGATTCCCTAATGAAACAGAGGAAGACTTTTTGAGTACTTTAAGTGTAGTAGAAGAGTGTAAGTATGATGGAGCATTCACATTTATTTATTCTCCTAGAGAAGGTACTCCTGCCGCTAAAATGGAAGATAATACACCAATTGAAGTAAAAGAGGAAAGACTTCATAGATTAAATGAAATTGTTAATAAGTATTCAAATATGAACAATCAAAAATACTTAGGTACAGTTCAAAAAGTTCTTTTAGTTGGAGTATCTGAAAAAGACGAAAATAAGTTATATGGGTATACAGAAACTATGAAACTTGTGAATGTAGAATGTGACAAGTCTTTAGTTGGTACGATTCAAGATGTTAAAATTACAGAAGCTAAAAGTTTTAGTTTAGATGGATGTGTTGAAAAATAAGAGGAGTTAATCCTCTTTTTTACTGATTATTAAAATTTGATATGTACTAGACAAAATACGACAAAACCTCCTATTGCAATTGGGAAAGTAGGAGGTTATTATAGTAAATCGTGAAGCAGAATAAAGATGCAAGACACTCACTTTTATATCTTTGGCTTAAATTTGTTCAGGGGGTGTAGTAATAAAGGGGAGTGATGCTTATGAGTAAAGAAGATTTGGTGGAAATCATCAAATTGTTATTGAAAATAATTTTGTTGTTAATCATAAAAGGTTGACACAAAAAAGCATCTTTATTTTCTGAATAAAGATGCGAAAACATTTCGGTGTCTAGCATTAGTCAAAGAAACTTCTGCTTCACACTCAATTAGATTATAACAAAGCTTGAGTGTTTATTCAAGTTTTAACGCAAATATAAAATTTATTTTATTTTCTTAAATATTTTGGTATAATTAGTATGAGAATTGAGAGGGATTGTTATGGATAATCAAAGTAATAATCAAAATATTCAAGAACAAGTTAATCAGACTGCTTTACAAGAACAGAATTATGTTGATTCAAGAACTGTTGAAGCTGAAGTAATTGGTGAACTTCGTAAAGATAAAATAGGTAGACCAATATTAGTTGTTCAGATGTTTGTTATATTTGGTATTGTTTTAATTGCACTTCCAATAGTAACTAATTTAATGAATGATCAATCAAGTTTTCTATATAAGCTTTTTAATAAAAGTGGAGTGCCAGCAGTAACTCCAGTAACTCCTGTTGCTGATCCAAAAAGTGAATTTCTAAATGGTGGAGAAGAACAACAATTAGTATCCTCAACTAATATGAAATATGAAAATATCGTAATGCGTAATTTTTCTTTGAGTGGAAACTATGTTAATTGTGAAATATACTCATATAATGGAGTTTTAAATCTTGATAAAGAATCTTACTTCTTAGAAATATATTCAGCAGGTACTAAGAATAAAATAGCTGCTGTTAAATTAGTTGGAACATATGATAATCAAGTTCAAAAAGCATCATTTACGGCACACAATTTATCATTCAATGGAAGTTATTCATATGTCGGTAAAATAGTTGAAATGAAAGATGCGGATTATCCAAGTTATACAGTTAATAGTGATGAATCTGGGTTAGGTTCATTTGTATGTTCAATGGACGGGCGTGAAATTGAATATACTTTTAAAAACAATTATTTAATTGGTATAAAAGATGATGCTAAGTTTGTATTAAGTGAACAAAAAGATAGTCAAAGTTATTTGAACTTAAAAAAGGTATATGAAGATAAGGCAGAGTCTTTAAAACCTTATGCTGAAGTTGAAGAGGTTGCTGATGGTTTTGTTTTCACATCTATTTTGGATTTAGAAAAATATAAGGTTCCTCAAAGTGTAGTTGATTATAATTATTATCCTCTTGATACAGAAGCTAAAGTTATTAATTATACATTAACAGGTAAGGGATTTGATTGTAAATGACATACAATTTTTGTATAAATGATTTTGAAGGTCCTTTGGACCTTTTGTTACATTTAATAAGAAGTAGCAAAATGGATATTTATGATATAAATATTGAAAGTATAACGAAACAATATTTATCTTTTATTGAATCTGAACTTGATTTAAGTGTTGATGATAAAAGTGAGTATCTAGTAATGGCTGCTGAATTAATTCACTTAAAAAGTAAAATTCTTTTAAATAAGAATGATGATGAAAGTGAAGAGGATGAGGGTTATGAACTTAATTCAGAAGAGGATTTAAGAAATAAACTTTTAGAGTATGAGAAAGTTAAAGAATTAACTGAAACTTTTCATGAACTTGAAGATAAAAGAAGTAATTTTTTTACGAAACTTCCTAGTGATTTAAAAGAATTTAAAACTGAGGATACTACGCTTGATCCAGATATTGATTTAGATGATTTAATAAATGCTTTTGAACTTTTTTTAGAAAGACAGAAGTTAAATAAACCACTTAATACAAAGATTACAAAAAGAGAATTAAGTGTAACTGATAGAACAAGACAAATACGTCATATATTAAAAGAAAAAGGGAAAGTTGAATTTACAAGTTTATTTGATGAACTTACTAAACCTTATGTAATTGTTACATTTTTATCAGTTTTAGAAATGTCTAAAAATAATGAACTTATGATTACTCAAGATAAGACATTTGGAAGTATTACATTAGAAATGAAGGTATAACATGAAGAATTTGGGAGTACTTGAAGGTATTTTATTTGTCGTTGGTGATGAAGGAATAGATTTAGATAGTTTATGTGATATTATGGGACTTACTGCTGATGAAGTTAAATCTTTAATGCAAGAGCTAAAGAAAAGATATGAAGCAGAGGATAGAGGGTTACGTATATCTTATTTAGGTGATGCTTTTAAGCTAACGACAAAGATGGAACATAAAGAATATTATGAAAAATTAGTAGTTACCCCTGGAACTAATAAACTTAGTCAAGCTGCTTTGGAGACTTTAGCGATAATTGCTTATAATCAACCTATTACAACTTCGGAAGTAAGTGAGGTAAGGGGAGTTCAAAGTGGACAGCTTATAAGAAAATTGGTTGCAAAAGGTCTTTTAAAAGAAGTTGGAAAGTCTGATTTAGCTGGTAGACCTAATTTATATGCGACTACTAGTGAATTTTTAGATTACTTTGGTCTTGCTACTTTAGAAGACTTGCCTACTGTAGATGTAAAAAATAGTGATGAGGAAACAAGTGAAACAGATCTTTTCACTTCAATATATAAAGATGAAACGAGTATTTGATAGATATAGAAGTGTATCAACTTTATTTGAAGAGACAAGTCTTGGTGAAGATGACATTCAATCATATAAAAGATTTATAGATGTAACATTTGATGATAAAATAAAATTTTATAGTTTTGATAATGTTGAGTTTATTAATTGTACTTTTACATCGGATATTGTTAATTCGGTATTTCATAATGTGAAGTTTGAAAAATGTGAGATGTCTAATATTACTTTAGATAAATGTGGTATTCAAAAGTGCTTATTTGAGTCTTGTCATATGGTAGGATTTAATTTGCTTGATTCTAGTGTTAAGAACACTGATTTTAAAGCTACTAATCTAATGATGGCTAACATGGATGAATCAAACTTAAAAAATGTCATATTTGAAAATGTTAAATTAACTAGTGCAACAATGACAAAAATGTCTTTTGAAGATATGGAACTTAATGATGTTGACTTTGAAGGAACAGAATTTTATTCTACTTCCTTAGCTGGACTAGATTTAACAAAATCTAATATATCAGGTATTTTAGTAGAACCTGATATGATTAGAGGAGTTATAGTTAATAATGATCAAGCAATTGATTTCATTAATTTACTTGGGATTGTTATAAAATAAAAAGTGACTCGAATATATTTCGAGTTTTATTATGGAATAAAATAGATGAGCATTTCATAAGTTAAATTAGGAGTGAGCGGTAAATGAGAAAAATAGGTATTTATATTTTGTTTGGTATTTGTGTTTTGTTTTCTTGTGTTAATGTAGCGATGGCAGGAGATGATGGCTTTGTAAGTGTATCAGATGAGACATCTTTTGATGAGTGCATAAAAAATGCTGGCACTTGTAGAATTATGAGTAATCTTAATTTTACTTCGAAAAAGGAAATTGATAAAGAAGTAGTTATTGATTTAAATGGATTTATTATTGAACCAACATCTGATTTGAAATTACATTCAGGATTAATACATATAAATCGTGGTGGTAAATTAACTATAAATGATTCAAAAGGCTCTGGTAAGATATCAACTGGAACAAATTCAGAAGTATGGGCAGCTATTCAAGTTTTAAAAGATAATAATGGAAGTGAGATGGCTGAAGTCACTATTAATGGTGGGTCAATTGAAGGATATTATTATGGAATAACTGGTAATGGAAATTATCACAATAGTAAGATAGTTATTAACGGTGGAAAAGTTATAGGTTTAAATAAAGAAGATAGTGCAGGTATTTATCATCCTCAAAAAGGAGAACTTATAATTAATAACGGTGTTATACAAGGTGGAACAGGAATAGAAATTAGAGCAGGTTCTTTAGTTGTTAACAATGGCGAAATTGAAGGAATTGCTCCAAAATTTGTTAAAATGGTAAATAAAAGTGGAACAACGACAAATGGAGTTGGAATTGCAGTTGCTCAACATATTACTAAAGAAGCAATAGATGTTACAGTTAATGGTGGTAATATTAAAGGCGAGTATGCATTTTATGAATGGAATCCACATGAAAATAGTAGGGAAGATTTGAATAAAATAACAATACACCTGAATGGTGGTAATTATACAGGTCTTGCAACAGGAGTTCATGCTGTTTATAGTGAAGATTTTAAAGACTTTATTACTGGGGGAAAATATAATACAGATGTTTCAGAATATTTAACAGATAATGCTAAGTTGGCTGCATCAACCTTAAATAGTGATATAGTTATGGATATAACACCAAGTAAGAGTAATTTTCCTAAAATATTAATGGGAATAGTTATTATAGTTTCTGTTGGCTGTTTAGTGCTTGTTTGTAAGAAAAAGAATTTATTATTCTTTAATTATTAAGACTACTTAAGAAATAGTCTTTTTTTAGTGCAATTAATTTTAATTTATGATACAATTGATTTGTACTTGCCCGTGTGGTGAAATTGGTAGACGCGTTGGACTCAAAATCCAATGATAGCAATATCGTGCCGGTTCAAGTCCGGCCACGGGCACCAAATTGATTTTTAACTCTTAGGATATAGAGTAATAGAAAACACACTTGATAAAAGTGTGTTTTTATGTTATTATGAATTTGTCAAGGGAACTTGCATAAAATAAAAAAGAGGAACATTCGATTCCGAAAGTGAATGGCGCCTCGTTATGAGTTACGGCACTCGTTCAGCGATGAAAGAGTGTCATTTTTTTATTACTGCTACCAATAAAGATAGGAGAAATTAAATGATAGCAATGTAGCGAAGAACCTTTATAATAAAAATCCTTTTCTTCATATTTATCAATCCTCTTTTCTTTCTCAAGATTGGAGGCGGACACCCACATCAAATGTTCCTATGAAAATTATATCAACCAAATGTTTCTAGAGCAATGGCTTTATTATGGTAATAAGATTTTTTTATCGCCATTTGGAGTTGTATCATCAAGTAATGTAGATTTATGTTCCATTAGTATAAAATCAGCATATGTGTGATCTAAAAAGTATGTTATTGGTAAACTTACATGAGCAAACCCGTCTGTCTCTTTGTGTTTTTGTTTTTTAAGTTCTAGAACTTTATCTAGGTAAGTTTTCTTTAAAGTTGGATCAGTTATTTCGCTGAATATATCAATCATTCTTTGGCACTTGAAATCAATTAATGCGTGTAGGAAATCTCCAATTGTCATACCCGAATTTTTTAAGATAGTTAAGACTTCTTCATGGGTATCAGGACATAATCCTTCCCAGTTATGTGGGAAAGAAAAATCATTACAATAAAGTAAATATAAAAGTGAGGCAACTTCAGTATATGTATACGCTAAGTTATCAATACCATTAATATTTGCATCATGGTTTGGATTTTCTTTCATTACTGAAACGTCATTATATTTTCCTCTAACAGCTAAAGAGTACTTATGAAATATAAAATCTAAGGGAACAGATGTAAATACATCCGCTTCTAATTTCTTTTTAAACATCATATCGTGCCCAGCAGAGAATAAAAAGTATTCTTGAAGTAAAGTAAATATTTGATCTAACTCATCTTTATTAGCTTCTTTAACTTCACTTTTAAAATTCATGAAATGATCTTCATAGCTTGCACCTTGCATTATTTCACTCATGGGAATAAATGCACTATTTTTAGTAAAGTATTCTCTTTCTAATTCAATATTTTTATGTCTTATATATGAAACTCTTGCATCATATATATTTTTTAGAACAGTGTCTATACTAGTAGCTTCCATTGTTCTCCTCCTTCTTTATAGGTAATATTATATATCAATATTAAAAAAAGTGAATCTTTTTTTAGAAATTATATACCTAAAACATATGAAATAATTGACTCTATTAAAGAGAGATAGTTTATGTTAGAATAGGGGTATAAGTATTTAGTTGTTGGAGATGAAGCTATGGAATATGACAGAAATAAGTTACCAGATTTTTATTCAGTAAGAAATTATGAACAACTTGATTATTCTTTTGAAGGTATGGAAGGAAAAAAGTGTTATTGTTTTTTTGATAATGGATTTTCATCTAATGTTATTGAGCCTAATAAAAGAGATATAAAGTTTATTTGGGATGGTTTTATACTATTTGTTTATAAAGATATCGCGGTTGATAAAATTAAAGATGGTGTAAGTTTATTTGATGCAAGACTTGTTGCTCTTCAAAGGACTAATTTACTTGGAACAAAATTTAATAATGCTGAGGTTAGAAGTTATATAATTGAGGCACTAAAAAAGAAAAATTGTGAATATGAAATAATGGATGATTCAAGAGTAGTTGATGGATATCCATCGAAGTGTGATCTTTGGTCAACAAGAGATGTATCAGTTCTTTTAGATGCTATTGATTGTGTTGGTTTAGGAGATGCATACTATTTTCAAAATGCAGACTTTAAATATGAAATAACTTTTAATAAATCAGGGTTACCTAAGTTTGTTTATAGTCATAATGGAGCACTTGTTTTAAGAGGAGAAAATAGCACAGCTATAGCAAGACTTATTTGTAATGATTTAAACTTACATGACTATATTGAAGGCGCAGTTGGAAGTGAAGTATTGTATTCCTATATAGAAGGAAAGTTTATTCCAGGAAAATCTATTGAAACTATAAAAAAGGATATAAGTAAATAAACAAGGGTGGTAATGGTGAAAACATTATGTAAGGTAAATGATAATTTGATAGTGGCATCTTATGTTCCAGATGACTATATGGATAGAATGAATGATAAAAACGACTTAAATATACCTGATTCAATTAATATAGGTGTCTATAGATATTATGGTTTATTTAATGCACGGAATAAAGTTGTTGGCTTTGTTTATTTTCATATACCAGATAATGGAGCAGAAGCAACAATACCTAAAATGGAAGTAGATGCAGATTATCGAGATAAGGGATTTGGTTCAATATTACTAAGGGTAGCTTTAGAAGATGTTACTCTGGATTTTAGTCACATAAAATGTGTTAATGTTTGTTCAACTATTGAAGCAATACCATTTTACGAAAGAAATAGTTTTATTCCATTCTTTGGAGATAATAATTTAGTTAGAATGTTACGTAATTAAATTAATGGAACAAGTTATATTTATGATTTGTTCCATTTTTGATATAATTAATTATATAGTTAAAACCGAGATGATAAGTTAATGAAAAAAGTAAATGATAAAACAAACGTAATGCGTATACTTGATCAAAATAAAATAGAGTATAATACCTATTACTATTATGATACTGATGCTATTAGTGGTTTAGAGGTTGCTAATGTTTTAAAGCAAGATCCAAATCAAGTGTTTAAAACTTTAGTAACTGTTGGATCATCAAAAAAAAACTATGTTTTTCTAGTACCTGTAAGTAAAGAGTTAGATTTAAAGAAGTGCGCATGTTCAGTAAATGAAAAGAATATTGATATGATTAAGTCTGCAGATTTACTTGGCTTAACTGGGTATATTCATGGTGGATGTTCTCCAATTGGTATGAAAAAACAATTTATTACTGTAATTGATGAATCAGCTAAAAACTATGATACTATAATTTTTAGTGGCGGAAAGATTGGGTATCAAGTAGAAATTTCTTTAAGTGATTTAAGTAAAGTTATTTCGTTTAAATTATATGATATAAGTAAATAGTGTTAAGGAGTTGGTAAGATGGCAATGTGGAATCCCTGGAGAGGATGTATTAAGTGTAGTGATGGATGTTTGCATTGCTATATTCATAAGGGCGATAAGAAAAAGAATATTAATACAAATGAAATTGTAAAAACAAAAGATTTTTCTAAACCAATAGAAAAATTAAAAAATGGCGAATATAAAATGAAGTCTGGTCTTGTATATTTATGTTTTTCAACTGACTTTTTAATAGAAGAAGCTGATGAATGGAGAAGCGAATGTTGGAAAATGATTAAAGAAAGAAGGGATTGTACTTTTTTGTTTTTAACTAAAAGAATAGATAGATTCATGAAGTGTATTCCAGATGACTGGGGAGATGGTTATGACAATCTTGTAGTGTGTTGTACTGTTGAAAACCAAAAGAATGCTGATTATAGATTATCTATATTTAAAGATTTATCAATAAAGCATAAATGTATTACAGCTCAGCCATTACTTGAAAATATTGATATTGAAAAATATCTTGAAACAGTCGAACTTGTAGTAGTAGGTGGAGAGTCTGATGTTAATGCTCGACCATTTAATTATGATTGGGCATTAAATATTAGAGAGCAGTGTATTAGAAAAAATGTTAACTTTGAATTTAGACAATGTGGAACTTATACAATTAAAGATGGAAAAGAGTATAAGATACAAACTAAAGATTTGTGCAAGCAAGCTAAGTTAGCTAATATTGATTATAAAAGTAAGTGATAAATAGTAATTTGTAAAGGAGTGGTTCAATGACTATTAAAGAAGCTATGAAA